>NZ_JADJUO010000017.1:0-142727 GCF_016717045.1 Candidatus Villigracilis proximus
CACACCCATCAGACAGGTTCACCCCGCCGCTTGTGGCTGTCCGCCGAGCAGGCCCGCGCCGATCAGATCGGTCATCGGGTCGGCTGTATTTTGGGTCGTTCCTGTTGACGGAATCGACAAGCGCTTTAAGAATATCTTCTTCCATGAACGCAGAGGTTTTCTCCACTTATTTACTTGCATAAAAATGATAACAAAAGCGCGGCGCAATTTGCTGCGCTTTCCAAGCTATTTTATTCCGACTCTCGCTCTTTGAAGGCTTGCCCTCCGTGCTCCGGGAAGCGCTTTCCTTCTTCTCAGCTTTCTCGGCTTTTTCAGCTTTTTGCGCTGGATGTGTCTCCCGAAAGGTGACTTGTGATCTGTAGCGTTGAAGCCCGACCCCTTGAAGATGATCTTGGTCGGGGTGATGACCTTCTTTAATGCCTTCTTGCGGCATTCCCAGGGCGGAGTCTTTAATGGGGTGTCGGTGAAGAAGTTGGTGGCGTTCGGGTGGATTCCACAGGCTTCACAGCGATAAGTATAGACTGGCATTTAATTCTCTCCTTGCATAACTTTCCGGAACAGCATTGCGCGATTGCTAGCGCGATTTGACAGTGAGGGCAAGCCTTGAACGCGCCATGTTATAATTTTCTAACATAAGCGTAAGCCATCCTGAGCGAAGGATTGAGCGTTCTTTTGCACCGAAAATCCGCAGCCGAAGGATCGTTGATAACAGATCCATTATATAGACTTTGATAGACTTCCGAAGTCTTAGAAACTGTTTAATAATTTCACCACGAAAGTCACAAAGGCACCAAGCCACTAAGTTTTTCCTTTGAGTCTTTGAGACTTTGTGTCTTTGGTCAAAAACCAAACTTATTAAAACAGTCTTTTAGGGATATCACGCTACTTCATCGAGATCATCTGCGCAGTCTGACGGCCCCACCAACCGGGCCGTGAGTCTGGTGGATGAATTGCTCAAGAGATTACGAGCATGATTCAGTCGGTGGCGCTCATTCCTCGGACGGAGGCAGGTTCGAGGTCAGCGTGAACCCAGGGAGTTAGTCTTCTCGAAATTACAGGCGAAACGCGTCAGGCAGAAGCGGGCGAGATCGTCAATCTTATTCATAAAATGGTTGAAGGATAAAGAATGGCAAAAAGGCAGAGTTTTTCGGGCGCGCGCCCAACCGGTCGTCAACTTATCTTGGGAATTATTTGGGTGCGATGAAGAAATTATGTTGCGATGCAGGAAGATTATGAATGCGTCTATTGTGGATGTCCACGCGCTGACCACGTGGAGACCGCTCAAAATTAGACAGAACACAATGGAAATGGCGCAAGTTGGCTCGCGGCGGGGATGCGCCCTGAAAGATTCGATCATCTTTGTGCAGTCGCATGTGCCGCAGGTGATGGAGTTGCACACCTACGCTCAATGGTGACGCAGTTCGGCAGGATTGACCGACCTGCCGACCTTTAAGGAAAAGGTGCGCCAACAGCCTGAGAATATCAATTATGGGCTGGTCGGCTATCCCGTATTAATGACCGCTGACATTGTCCTCTACAAAACGGACGTGGTTCCCGTCGGCATTGATCAGGCTCCCCATATCGAATTTGCGCGTGAGATCGTACGTTCTTCAATTATCGCTATAAGACCAAGGTCTTAGTCAAGGCCGCAAGTGAAACCATACCGAAGTGCTGAAAGTGGTCGGCCGTGACAGCAAGGATAAGATGAGGCAAGAGTTTGAACAACCACATCGAACTTGCCACTACGCCCGAAAGTGACCGTGAAGCGCGTGAAGGGAAATGGTCACCAAACCCTGCACGTCAGCGCCGCACCGATGCAGGCAATCCTGATGTGTGCAATGTGTTCACCATGCACAAACTATTTTCTCCTCAAGAGGAAGTGGATATGATCAACAGCGAATGCCGTAAAGCGGGCATCGGCTGTGTAGATTGTAAGATGCCTTTGCCGCCAGCCTTAACAAACATCTGGAGCCGTTCCGCGCCAAACGCGCCAAGGTGGCCGCCGGCCCCAATAAGATTGAAGACATTCTGCACGACGGCGCCAAAGGCGCGCGTGCCATTGCCGAACAGACCATGGTCGAAGTGCGCGAAGCCATGCAGTTGCCGTAGGATTTTAAAAGTAGGCGAAGTGAACATGTATACATGCCTGCTTGCCTACTGTTTCCTGTCTACATTCTCTTCCCCATGCGTTTATTAATCCAACCAGAGTTTCACAGGCCAGTGTCACAGTCAACTTGAGCAGACTATTTCCCCAGATCGGAAATGGTCTGCTGATTTCTGTGGGCATTAGTCACGGCGATGGGGAAGAGCGGGCTACTTTCCTCGCTGAGAAACTGCCAGCCTGCGCAGCATCTTTGAAGATGAACAAGGCAAGACCAATCTCTCAGTTCTCGATGTAAAGGCGAGGCGGTTGTCGTTTGGTTGCTATCGCCGATGCGCGCGAAGGCCGCCGACCGTCCTTGGCGGTGCCGCGCTGCCCGAGGTTGCATCCCCGCTGGTGGATCGTTTCATCGAATTATTGCGCAGTCACGGCGTGCAAACTCAAACCGGTCAATTCGGCGTGCGCATGAAAGTTAGGATTCACAACGACGGGCCGGTTACCATCTGGCTGGAAAATAAAATGTCGAGCTCCAACCAAAAAGTAAAAATACTGCTCGCGTTTATTTTTTCTGGCCTGCGCCATCATCCGCTTAACAAATCTGCTGCGGTCTGCGCCGCGTGGTTAGTGGATACCACCGCCTATCTTAAATTTCACAACAGCCCGCTTCAGACATTCGCTTTTAGGAGATAAACGTCCGCTGATGTTCTTCTCTTAAAGAATTTCAAGAACAAAATACCTCGCTGACATCTTTGCTTCACCAAGCCAGTTCGCGATTCTCGCCTGGGGCCTGCTTGCCCTCCTTCGTCCAGCGCAATCCATGCGGATAATCTGAAAACTGCAACTGTTATCCTTTGGCGTGATCCTCGCTTTGAGTCTCGAGCACCTCGCCAGCTGGGACTTTATGTCATGAAGTGACCGAGTCTCTGTCTCGTGGTTCGTACTTTTTCCTCGCCCTCGGCATCTGAAGCTCCCTCACGGCTGGCGCGTGGAACAAGGTCATCGCTCTGTGTGTCGCCGGCCTTTTCCTTGCATTTACCCACGATACAAATGCCTGTCTTTTATGAAAATGCTGGCCGGTATGCTGATTCTTGCTGTGCTGTTTCGTTGGGCGCAGCCGCGAGTCGTAATCCTTGCTGCTTTTTTCTCTTTACGCATTAAATAACATCAACTCCGAAACCGGTGCGCGCCTGGATCTTCCCGTTCGAATATATTGTTGGACGCCGCATTCTCTTAAACACAGAAGCGTTGCGTTCTCTTGAAGCCTGCGGAATGCCCGTCCCACCGGCGCTGCTAGAGATGGTCAACAATTATGGGCACAGTCAAGACAGCGCCTTCTCTCCCAACCCAGAATTGAAAGATTATCGCATCTGGCTGGCAGCGCATGGCAAAACCTGTTACATGAAGTGGCTGTTATCCAACCCGATACGCGGTATTAGGTTGACATTCGCTTGATCAATTTCAAGGATTGATCGCCTTTGCAGATATCGGCAAATTCTTCGCCCGCGGATATGATCCGCTGTTGCCGTGGTTCATTGAGCCGTTTATTTATCGGTGAAATTCATCGCTTCCGTGGATCATTCTGACCATCGGCGCATTGATCGCGATCTGGAAACGCGCGTGGACCATTAATCCGCTGTGGGGTGTGTACATTCTGCTCAATCTGCCCATCCTGCCGCATCTCTTCATCACCTGGCACGGAACGCCATGGCCCGGAACGTCACGCACTTTCTGTTGGCTTGCAATTGGCGCTTTGTCTTTGGATCGCAATTTTCTTTTTTTTTGATCAGTTTATGTTGCAACGAAAATCCACTAAAAAGGTAAATGGATAAACTCATATGACAACCCAAAAACACTACTCTTTTCAACGTTTTACCCATCGTTTCGCCATGATGCGCTCGGTTTCTGCATTTCTCTCAATCGGACTTCATCGTCTGGATACAGTGGTCTTGAAGTTAGCAAAGGCAAACACACCGTCGCAGAACTGGTCGGCCTGCCCATGATCGAGATCACAACCATTGGCGCCAAAAGCGGCGGGCCGCGCACCATGCCATTGGTCAGCCTGATCGATGGCGAGAAGATCGCATTGATCGGCTCAAACTTCGGACAGAAGAATAGTCCCGGTTGGTATTACAACCTTAAGCGCACCCGCAATGCCGTGAATCTCAACGGTCGGGCAGGCGAATATAGTTGCCGCGAGACACAAGGCGAGGAACGCGAAAAATATTGGCAGATGGCCGTCTCGGTCTATAAGTGGGTACGCGCTATACAAGATCGAGCCGCGCATCATGGATTCGGTGATGATTTCGGAACCAATAAAATAATTGTCAAGATGAGAATTTCATGATAAAGTTGCGCTTGTAGGATGCAAGTGGCTTTTCGTTGTGGAAATATGAAGATAATGATCAAGCACAACCTTTGAAGTGTTTTGTTTTAACCGCCCGATGAAAGACATACTGCGTCACCTTATTTTTATTTGCTGTAGGAGGCAAAAAATGTCTGATCGTGTAATCGGTACAGTAAAATGGTTCAAGGTAATTTCAAAGGGTTTTCGGCTTCATCGAACGTGAAGGCGGCCCGGTATGTCTTCGTCCATTTTCCGGCAATCGGGGCGAAAGGCTTCAAAAACTTACCCAGGAAGGCCAGAAAGTCAATTCACCATCGAAAACGGCCCCAAAGGTTTGCAAGCTGCTGACGTCGTAGTTCTCTAATTCTGAACCGCACAAAAGAGTCTCGCTGAAAAGCGGGACTCTTTTCTTTTACCAGAGCTTACGCAAAAAATGGACTGCGGACTTTAGTCCGCTCTTACTGAAACCGCAGACTAAAGTCTGCAGTCCGAAAAAAATTTTGATGAATTCCACGCCCCGGCTTTCTCCACCACTGTTAGCTCGCTTCTTTCGGGACCAGAAACTGGCATCCATTTCGACAGCCATTGCCCCCGCTGACAGCGCTATCCGCCGTGTCTTGTTTGCGTCAGATGCCGCCTGCGCCGATGATGAGCCATTCCGATCGTCGCAGCGGTAGACAATATCCAGCGTGCGCGGAAATAACGGCCGACCATACAATCTGCCAGTTGTTATTGTTTTCATCGTTCATCATCGCCGCGCGGTGGTGATGCTGTGGCGCTGCCGCTTCACTGAATTAAACGCGGGCCGAGGATAGCACTTGTTCAGCGGGGGAGGTTGGCGAATATTAAGGGTTTCTCCCGACACACGTTTCCAAATTTAATGGGAATAATATCGTTTGATAGGGAGCGAAACCGAGTTCAACAACCAATATTATCAACGCCTTCCGAGCATTTGCACCTACATGCGCATCGTCTCTTCGGGGCGGTCTGCCATTAGGTTGACGATGATGGGCATGTCAGCGCCGGTTCCAGCTGCTTCACTGTTTTGAGCACTGCTGAGAGGCCGGGATTTGGCAGCCGAATGTAGCGAGGATCCGCCGGGGAATTCGATCAAGGCCGGTTGGGCGAGGGCAGGCGCGAGCGCAGAGAGATCGGATTCGTAACAAGGCGCCGAACGCGTCAAAGTTAATAAGCGGCGCGTGGGTCGGGGCAGATCCCAATAATCCCGCTGTGTTCATGATTGGTTTTGCAGAAATATAAGTCACGTTTCATGTTTGATGCCCAAACCTGACGGGTCTCATAAGAGCCGTACGATTCAAATGATTTATGAAGACCTGTCAGGTTTTTATGGAGGAAAATTATACAAACCCCACAAAGGAATTCGTGTGTTGGATCTAAGTCGTGTGCTGGCTGGCCCTTATTGTACGATGGTTCTCGGTGACCTGGGGTGCGGATGTGATCAAAGTGGAGCCGCCCGAAGGTGACGAGACACGCAGTTGGGGGCCGCCGTTTCTGGCGGAAAGGAGAGCGCGTATTATTTGTCCGTCAATCGTAACAAGCGCGGCATGGTGATCAATTTAAAAAACGGACGAAGGCAAAAAGATTTTGCGTGACATCGCGCTGCAAAGTGATGTGCTGGTGGAAAATTTCCGCCGGGACATTGGAAAGATTTGGTTTGGATTTTGCCACCTGCATCAGTTGAATCCGAAATTGATCTATTGTTCGATCACGGGCTTCGGTCAAACGGGTTCGATGAAGGATAAGCGGTGCGTTTTATGACAATTCAGGCAATGGGCGGATTGATAGGCATTACCCGGCGGTAGACGAGGGTGAGCCCATGAAAACAGGCGTGGCGCTCGTGTATTTCTTTGCCTGGCAGAATGCGATCATTGCGATTCTGGCGGCCTTACAAGCCCGCACGTTGACAGGTGAGGGGCAGTATTTGGATATTGCCTTGTTTGCCTCTCAATTGGGCTGGCTGGCGAATGTGGCCGGTAATTATTTGATCTCGGGGAGATCTGCCGAAACGTCACGGCCTCTTCACCGAATATTGTTCCCTATCAAAGTTTTCAAGCCAGTGACGGATTTGGTTCGCAATTGCGGTGGGAAATGACCTCAGTTCGCGCCCGCTTAATGCGAGATGCTTAGCAAGCCCGAGCTTGGCATGGATGAAAAATTCGTCACAGATGCTGCGCGTGTGCAAAACCGTGAAAGAGATCGTTGCTTTGCTGGTTTTAATTTTCAAAACAGCTTCTACGCTACTGAATTAGCTGCAAAAAACTGGACGAGGCTGAAATTCCATGCGGACCGATACAGAATTTCGAGCAGGTCTTTTCGATGCCAACTGTGCAGGAACGTGAGATGCTGATCAAGGTGACTCATCCCACGATTGGCGAGCTGCCGCTGGTCGGCTCGCCGCTTAAGATGAGCGCTACGCCTGTGACATATCGCCTGCCTCCGCCGTTGATGGGGGAGCACACTGATGAGGTGTTGAGGGAGTTGGCGAACTAATTGGGTATATAACCATGGCTGTGTTTAATTTCAGGGTTATCGGGAAGTTATATATGAGTTGTTAGACGCGTTAATATTGCTGTATAACAACTGGTTGGGTAGTTCAACTGGAAATGGAGGATAAAATGAAAAAAGGTAGTAAGACTGTAAAAGATGAAGGTTCTGCTAAAAATTTCAAAACTCTTGAAGAAAGATGGACGCTCGATGGTGATATGTCAGGCGCATTCACGATGTATAACCACGAGCCAACTCTTGCCGAATTAGGTTTGCGCGGAAGAAGATTACCTGCCTGCACATTCTATATGCAATAGGCTACGATGGCACTATGGCGCAGAAGAAATTCAATGGATATTCAAACTTGGAATTTGGATGCGAACTCAAGAGAAAAGAAAAGTCAAACACAATGAAAGTAACGGACGATTGTCAAGAAGAAACTGCCAAGAAATCTCGCTAGCAGTAATTCCAGAACGTGCCCAACAAAGCGTGCACATCTGACGCTGGGGCGCTTCGCGTGCAAAACCTCAGCAGTTTCCTGCGCCTCATCATCTTTCTAATTGGACGGCTCCTTTGGCCCTGCTCCAGCGCAGTCCATGCAAACGGTTGGGTGTTTTCCTCCATTTCAAGTGAGCCTATGGATCAAAACGCATAATTTTAGTTCGACATGGTCAATCAGAAGGTAATGTTGATAAACGCAAGTATGAAAATGTTCCTGATTTTGCTTTGAACCTCACAGAGGAGGGTATTAATCAAGCCTTAAATACTACGGCAAAGAGATTAAAGAAATTATTGGACAAGATCCGTCCACGTATACCTTTCGCCTTTCTATCACCTCCACAAACTTATGCGCAAATAGCTAAAAACATTGTAGCCCACGTGATTAAAGTCTTTGAAGATCGTATACGAGAACAAGACTGGGGACATTTTCGCCACCTCGAAGTAGGCGAAGAGACGACAAAGATCGAGATAAATACGGCACCTTTATTATCAGATCCCAGATGGAGGAATCTTGCGCAGATGTTTTAGATAGGAGTTGCTTTTTCTCGTACACTTTATCGAGATTTTGGAAACAAAATTATCGAGACAATACATTGATAGCCAACTCATGGAATGACCTTAAGATTATTCTTAATACGCTGGTTTCATTGGACTGTTGAGAATTTGATAATTTGCAAAATCCAAAAGTACCGGGTTGTAATAATGCAAAAAGATAATAACTAATCCTAGAATTTAATAATCGTTTGGCTAAAGAGATAAAGCACCTAATAAGCGTACATCTGACTTTAGGACGGCTTCGCTGTTCCAGCGTCAGCGTAGTCCATGCAAACGGTTAGGTGAGACTGTACGCTGAAAAGTGAAGCAAACGTAATCTGCTTTTCAATTGTGGACATACAAAACGGTTAGTTAGTCAGGAGATATAAAGACTAACGAGCCAGATAGAGTATTGAAATGAGCAAAGAAAAAAAGAATGTTCGGTATAGTTGGCATCTACTTCTAATAGTTGCGGTGTTTCTATTTCTTTATGGGATTGCTGTGTATGATTACATTATGACCGTCAGTCATAATCAAACTTATTTTGAGTATCTTCGTTACAATCAAGTCGTTATCGATTATTTTGAAAATTATCCCCTAGTTCCATTTGTGTTTTGGACTATCAACGTTTTTGGCGGCGTAGTTACGCTGTTATTAATGTTGATGAAAAAAGAAATAGCGTTTTATTGTCTGTTGTTTCCTGTCTGTTGGTTAGATTTCACCACATTTGGTTTTCTCAATCGTTGGAATGTAATTGGAGCAAAAGCATCAACCATTGATATTCTCATGCTGATATTGACATTAGGTCTTTGTATTTATAATTATTTTTTCTTTAAGAAATCATACAGATGAAAGTCATAAGCAACCTACAGGTATTTCAAGGCAAAAAAGCCGCTCAACAAAGCGATGCTGACTTGCACAGGAAAAATCGCGTCGAGCAGTTTCCTGCTTCCAAATTTAAAACTATCAGGGGTGATTAATGTTACTGAAATTATTACCGGGTGCGCCAGATGACTTTGATTTTGAAATTGGTGATTGGGAGGTTAAACATCGCAGACTAAAGGAAAGATTAAAGGCTGCAATAGATGGGAAAATTTGATGGAATCTTCCACAAAGAAAATTCTTGGAGGTTTGGGAACCTGGAAGATAACCTTCTTCACTTTCCAGCCTTATCATTTCGCGCCATAGCCTTGCGTTCCTATAATGCAGAGACAAAAAAGTGGTCTATTTGGTGGTTGGATGGTCGCTTTCTGATTCCCTGGATACTCCTGTGGTGGGAGAGTTTTCCAACGGCATCGGTTTATTCTTCGCCGATGAAATACTCGAAGGCATGCCGATAAAGATTCAGTTCAAGTGGGAGTTGTTGAAATTAAATCAACCCCGTTGGGAACAAGCTTTCTCTGCTGATGGGGGAGCTACCTGGGAAACGAACTGGACAATGGACTTTTTCCCAAAGGCAAAAATATAACACTTCGGTGAACCGGCTGGCAAATAGCGAATTGGACGCCGGGGCGGGCGGCTCAATAAGCAGGTCACAATGTCGATGTATAAATTACAGACTCAACGGCTTGATATAATTCCACTTACCGGATTCAATTACGACAATATCTTGAATATCCAGACTTGTTGGAGCAGGAATTAGGTATTCCGATCTCACGAGAAATAGTTACCGAAGATACACAGCGTGCTATTCGTAAAAAACTCTCTAAGATGTCTCATGCTGATCAAGCCCAATTGGCCTGGTATACATATTGGTTGCTCGTTATTCGTGCTGTATCTTTCGGGGCAGGTCTGGTTGGTTTTAAAGGACCCCCCGACCAGAATGGCGAAGCTGAAATTGGGTATGGAATGGATCAAAGTTACCAACAACAAGGTTACACGACTGAAGCAGTGAAAGCAATGATTGCGTGGGCATTTGAAGAAACATCTTGTCGCGCAGTTGTTGCTCGTAATACCAGGAAGTCGAATTTGGCTTCACAGCGAGTATTACATAAAGCAGGTATGAAAGTTTATGAAGAATCAGAAGACGCTTTTTGTTTGAGAGTCGAGCGGTGATAATGCTCTCCAGCCGTAACAGCCTAAATAGGCAGCCTAAAAAGCGTGCATCTGATGTGCGGTATTCTGCGGCAAACTTCGTGTCGAGCAGTTTTTCAGTTGGATGGCTTCGCTGTCTCCGCCCCGGCAGACAGTCTACGCAAACGGTTGGGCGGTTCACTCAGTAGAAATTTCAGAATAATTATGGATGATTATCGTATGGCTATAACTCAACGCCCCTTTTCAACCGAGCAAGACAAATATCTAATGTCTGCTCTGGCTCGCCAATGTTCAGAAAGCAATCTCCATAATGTAGATTTGCCCTACCGTTTTAGTTCATGGGCGTTTGACAATCCTGAAAACATCAGTTTATGGTTTGATGAAAACCAACAACTTGTTGCTTGGGCGGTACTTCAAACACCTTTTTGGACTATTGATTATGTATGTCATCCTGAACAAGAATCGCATCTGCATCAAGAAATCCTTTCATGGGCAGATCAACGCGCGCAAGCAACACAGAATACGCTGTATGCGCGTCCTGCATGGTTTGTCATGGTTTTCTCCGGCCAAAATAACCGTATTCGCGACTTGGAAAATGCAGGTTTCAAATGTCAGTCGGATGTAGGCGAAGATTCTTGGTCAAAAGTGCTCATGCGTCGCTCATCTCAGACACCTGTAAAAATATATGAAGCTCGCTCAGGTTTTATTGTTCGCCCATTGGCAGAAGTTCAGAAATATGTGGAACTTCATCAATCTGTTTTTGAAAGCAAAAACATGACATTAGATTGGCGCACTCGCACACTTCAGCATCCTGGTTACAAGCCAGATTTAGATATAGTTGTTGAATCTCCTGATAAACGTCTGGTTGCTTTTTGTATTTGCTGGTTCGATGAAAATTCAATGACAGGGCATGTTGAGCCATTAGGCAGCCATAAAGATTTTCGACAATATGCTCTTGGGCGAGTCGCTCTTTCAGAAGGATTACGCCGCCTCCAGTCTCTTGGAGCGCAGAATATTTTTGTTGAAACAGATAACTATCGGAATACTGCTTTTCGGCTTTACGAGTCGTTTGATTTTCAGACGATACAAGATGTTCTCGTATATCGAAAAGATTATGAAACCGAGTAGCGTAGAGCCATTTTAAAACCACCGTCCAACAAACCATGCACTTGATGCTGGGGCGCTTCGCCGTCTTCGCCCCGGCAGACAGTCTACGTAAACGGTTGAACGTTAAGGGAACTAGAAAGAATCGATGGAGATCCTGAATGAACACAAAACTACTCATCGTCGATGGACACTGCTCAGTAGGTAAATCCAGTATTTCAAAAAGTGTATATAAACAGATCGCCCTGACTCATGATGTCTACTGGCTGCATGAAGAGTGCGAAACTCATCCCATACGGCATCAAGAATTCACCTTTGGCGAATTGAATACTACTGAAGGCATGGAATTAAATAGGGTTGGGATGTTACAGAAGTGGATGGCATTTCGAGATTCAATCAAGTCGTCTGGGAAAGTGTGTGTTACTGAAGGATGTTTTTTGCATGCCTACGACCGGTATTTTATTCATAGTCTCTGGAATGAGGATGATATCGTTACCTATTCTTCGCAGGTATTGGAGGTCATCAACGAATTAAATCCCATCCTGGTTTTCCTACATCGTCCGAATCTTCGGGCAAGCCTGGAAAAAGCCTTTCTCGCCCGGGGGAAATGGTGGCGCGACCTAATGCTTAGAAGAGATGATTTGCATGTGTACTTTAAGCATCATGATTATGTAAACGAAAACAGTATGTTTGCTGCCATTGAATATGAACAGATCAAGATGATGCAGATATTTGATCGATTACAGTGTTCAAAGATTAAAATAGATACAAGCGAAGAAAAATGGGATCAGTATTCGCAGGAAATCACCACCTTTTTGGGTTTGGAGTATGGGAAAGTGGATCCTCATCCATGTGACATGCCGCAATATCTTGGCACCTATCGATGGCAGAGAATGGAGCCCGAGACTGAGAATGGATCATTAATTATGACGATAAAACAAATGTCTATATACGTCCTTATTTTGGCCCTATATGCCCATGCGATGTATGGCAGATCATGTGTTTGAGTTAATATCATTTCCTGTGGAATTGCATTTCCAAAAAAATCAGGATCGTATGCAGTTTAATGTCCACGGAAATTACGAGTGGGAATATAACAATCAAGTATTTAGTAAGACTTAAAAACCGCTCCAACAAAGTGCAGATTGGACTTTGGGAGTTTTGCCGCACCAACCTCAAGCATTTCGTGTACATGTGACTTCGAGCTTTTTCTGCTTCCGAACAGGGTCCACGCCGCCCAGGCGGACAGTCTGCACAAATGGTTGAGCGCTTCGTTTTGTCATAAATAAATTAATTGAGATACAAAGAAGGTTCATAACATCCATGAGTACAACCATCCTAAGTATATTGTTGGGAATAGGCGGCATGTTTGGATGGGGCGTATATGACTTTCTCGGCGGCGTTTTTGCTAAAAAAATCGGGGCTTTCAAATCTTTGTTTTGGTCGCAATTGGCTGGTTTAATTTCCGTCTTGCTGCTTGCCATTGTTTTTAAATCAAACGTCAATAGTTCTCTTTTGGTATTCGTTTTGTCCTTGATCGCAGCAGCGCTTTATTCTGCCGGGTATTTGTTTTTCTTCAAAGGTTTTGAGATAGGCAATGTGTCAATTATTGCCGCGACGATGAATTTGTGGGCTGTGTTCACCATGTTGTTTGCGTTTATATTTATGGGGCAGCGGCTTTCCACCTTGCAAACTGTAGGTGTTTTGATGATTATTTTGGGCGCTGCTTTTGCATCTTTAAATTGGAATGAAATTAGGAATCAAAGATTCCAACTTTCCGCTGGTGTCAAAGAAGCTGTCTTTGGGGCTTTTTTCTTTGGTGTTTTTTGGAATATTAGCGAGATTATTTCTGAACAAGCCGGGTGGTTATTAACGACTCTGTTTGTAAAACTTGGAATTGTCTTATTCTTGTTAATCTATTCGCTTCTTGTAAAACAAGAAATTGGTTTGAATAAAGTTTCGACGAAAACAAAACGCATAATTTTATTGATGGGGACAGTTGAAGCTGGCGCAGTGGCGCTCGTTAATTATGGGTTGACAATTGGAGATGCAATATTTAATTACGCCGATTGCCTCCGCATTATCAATAGTGACGATAACACTGGCTATTGTTTTCTTGAAAGACAAAATTACCAAAATTCAAGGTCTCGGAATCGTTATGGCTATTATCGGTATAGTTGTCACTGCACTTTAATTCCGCTTTTTTTTGAGCATTTTAAAGCACGTTTAAATCAATCAAGTTATTGCCTTTTCGCAGAAGCACCTGCACTGCCTTCGTAGGAGCATGGTGCAAGTGATTGTGTTCAATACGGCGATGGAGTGCGATGGGATGTCGTAACTGATTTTGCATAAGAGCTTTAAAACTACAAGTAAAAACTGTGACCGCATCTTCTGGCAGGGATGTGGTCACTTTGTATAGCGGGAAATATCTGCATCAATCAAATGTTTGCGATTTTCATATTTTGATTCTCCCTGCACTTTGTGAAACCTTTTTATGAGATAACACGTAAAGAAAGAAAAGATTTACTCGGGCTATTTTTAATAAGGAGCAGCATGAAAGCCATACTATTCACAAAATACGGATCGCCGGATGTCCTTCAGTTTACGGATGTGGAAAAACCCATCCCCGGGGATGATGAAGTCCTGGTAAAAGTCCATGCGGCATCTGCAAATCCCGCTGACTGGCACATTATGCGCGGCGCGCCATTTCTGGCCCGCCTGGTCAATGGACTTTTCAAACCAAAACACCCAAGACTCGGTGCGGATGTCGCCGGGCGTGTGGAAGCAACAGGTAAAAACGTGACGCAATTCCATACAGGGGATGAGGTCTTTGGGGAACTGTCATTAAATAAAATGGGCAGTTTTGCTGAGTATGTATGCGCCAGTGAAGACACATTTGCCTTGAAGCCGGTCAATATGACCTTTGAGCAGGCGGCGGCAGTTCCTTTGGCGGCATTCACTGCTTTGCAGGGACTGCGCGACAAAGGACAGATTAAATCCGGTCAAAAAGTTTTGATCAACGGCGCATCCGGTGGGGTGGGGACCTTTGCGGTGCAGATCGCTAAATCATACGGGGCTGAAGTCACAGGCGTATGCAGCACACGAAATTTGGAACTGGTGCGCTCGATCGGCGCGGACCATATCATTGATTACACCAAAGAGGATTTTACGAATAATGGTCAGCATTATGACTTCATCTTTGATGCGATCGGAAATCGTTCGGTTTCAGATTTGAAGCGCGCTTTAACTCCCAATGGGATTGGTTCCATTGCCGGGTTCACATCCCTGCCTCTTTTGTTCAGTGCTATGTTCTTTGGCGGCAAACAGGTTGGTTTGATGGAGACAGCGAGTGCAAACAAAAAAGACTTGCTCTTTATCAAGGAGCTTCTTGAAAGCGGGAAGATAGTCCCTGTTATTGATAGAGCCTACCCGTTAAGTGAGACGCCCGAAGCGATCCGCTATCTTGAAACAAGCCGGGCGCGTGGGAAAGTAGTCATCACTGTAGAGCATAAATAACAAATGAAAACCTGCGCTGCAGGAGTGCGGATGATTGTTTATCTTTGGAAAGAGGGGGGGGGGGGGGGGGGGGGGGGGGGGGGGGGGGGGGGGGGGGGGGGGGGGGGGGGGGGGGCGGGGCCCCCCCGGGCGGGGGGGGGCGGGGGGGTCGGGGGGGGGGGGGGGGGGGGGGGGGGGGGGGGGGGGGGGGGGGGGGGGGGGGGGGGGGGGGTTGCCCCCCGTGAGAAGGTTTCTGTGTGGCTGTCAGCCTGGCTTTCAATGTCGTCACAGTTTGGTATGCGTGGACTTGGGTTTAAAAGAATTCGTCAGTGGCACAAAAGGAAAGGAAGCAGTTTGGAGAACGGTCGCGTTTGGGCGGCTGTTCCTTTTTTCGGCGGCAAGTCGCGATTCCAGCCGTCAACAGTCCATTTTCCTAAAAAAATGTAAAAAATACTTGACATTATGTATGCTTTGTAATACTATATGTATATCGAAAGTTACATAAAGTAAACATAAGTATACAAAAAGAGGAAAATATGACATATCAAGAGAAAAGTATTGCGGTTTCTTTGGTCAGCCACCTGCTGATCGTGGTCTACTATCTGGTCAATCTGTTCCAAATGCAACAGGCGGGCGGACTGGTCTCGACGAAAGTCTTCAGCCTTTGGGCGATCGTCATTGTGTCAACCATCATCGTGAACATCATCGGCAACATTCTGACCAACATTTTGTTGAGCATCGTCCATGCGATAAAGACAAGATCGGAACATGTGGAGAAGTTCATCGAAGACGAGCGGGATAACCTGATCGGGCTGAAAGGCAGCAAGGTTTCGTACATTGCGTTTTCGATCGGGGTATTGATTGCCATGCTGAGTTTTGCCTTTGGTCAGCCGCCGCTCGTGATGTTCAGCCTGCTGATTCTCTCATCCATCCTTGGCGAAATCATCGGAGATATTTCGCAGCTGTATCTTTATCAAAAGGGGTTCTAGGATGGATAAATATAAAGTCCGAAACAATGTTCGCAAGTTGAGATTCAACCACGACGAAATAACGCAGGAACAACTGGCTGAAAAGGTCGGCGTGACGCGGCAGACCATCATCGCCATCGAAGGCGGAAAGTACGCCCCCTCGCTGGAATTGGCTTTCAAGATTGCTCTCGTTTTCGGCGTGCCATTGCAGGAAGTATTTTCATATGAACTTGAAGGAGATGAAAAATGATTTCAGATAGAAAGACAGCCTCAACTGTGGGAATGTTGTTTCTAGTTGCGATGGTGGCAAGCCTGCTCGGCGGGGGATTGGTCGAATCCGTTATCTCTGCCCCCAAACTCTTCACCGCTGTTTCCGAAAATGAGACAGTGCTGGTCGTGGGCGTGCTGCTTGAACTGGTCAATGCCATTGCGGTAATTGGAATTGGTGTTCTCATGTTCACCGTCTTGAAGCGGCACAATGAAACCCAGGCTGTTGGATATCTCAGCCTCAGAATTGTGGAAACAGTGTTTTGCAGTCTGATTGTTGTCAGCCCGTTGTCGCTGATTCGGTTGGGGCAAAACCAGCCTCAAGCGTCGGCTGTTTTGTCCATCGCGGACGTGCGAGCATTTCGGGGCTGCTGGTTCCCGTCTTTTTCAGCCTCGGTGCCCTCCTGCTTTACTTCTCGCTGATTCAATCGAAACTCCTGCCGCGATTTATCCCAATTTGGGGACTCCTCGCGGCTGTGTTGATTTTGACATTGAACTTGCTGTCAACGTTCGGCTTGGAAGCCGGCATGGGAATAAGCATGATCTTTGCCCTCCCTATCATCTTGAATGAGATCTTTATGGGAATTTGGCTGATCGCCAAAGGATTTAATCCGTCCGCTGTAAACGCGACGGCATAGGAAGTTAGAGGATGTCATCATGAAAGCAATCATATACACCGAATACGGTTCACCCGATGTTCTTCATCTCGCAGAAGTTGAAAAACCTGCACCGAAGGATAATGAAGTTCTGATAAAAATATACGCGGTCTCAGTAAATTATGGTGATACTTTGGCGCGAAACTTTAAGGGAACTCCCCCTGGCAGATTCAATATGCCTTTTCTTTTTTGGATACTTGCGCGATTTGCATTTGGATTTAACAAACCCAAAAATAGAATTCTGGGAAGCGAGTTGGCAGGAAAGATCGAAGCTGTCGGCAAAGATGTAAAACTATTTAAAACCGGTGACGATGTTTTTGGATATCGTGCTCAGAGCATGGGCGCGAATGCCGAATATATCTGTATGCCTGAAAATGGATTGGTGGCAATCAAGCCCGCGAACATGACATACGATGAAGCTGCTCTTGTCCCGTATGGAGCGCTGACCGCCTTGAATCTGCTTCGAGCAGTAAACATTCAACGCGGACAAAAAGTCCTGATCAATGGTGCTTCAGGCGCGATCGGTTCTGCTGCGGTGCAGCTCGCCAAACATTATGGCGCAGAAGTTACCGGAGTATGCGGCACGCCACGGCTCGAATTTGTTAAGTCTCTGGGCGCTGACAAGGTGATTGATTACACCAAAGAGGACTTTACCAAAAACGGCGAAACCTATGATCTTATTTTTGACATCCTGGGCAGGAGTTCATTTGCGCAGTGTAAAAGCTCGTTAAATCCAAACGGACGTTATCTACTGGCCAGTTTCAAAATGAAACAACTCCTTCAAATGTTATGGACTTCAAAGATCGGCGATAAAAAAGTGATCTGTGCGTTGTCTGGTGAAAATATCGCAGACCTGCATTCCATCAAAGAGTTGATCGAGGCCGGGAAGTTAAAGTCGATCATCGACAAACGTTTCCCATTGGAACAAATCCCCGAGGCTCACCGCTACGTTGAATCAGGAAAGTAAAAGGAAACGTAGTTATCGTTTTGGATCACAACCACGCATCCTGATATAACCACAGCGGATTCCAGATCTCAAAGAGTGTCTGAAAAATTAACCACAAAGTCTCAAAGACTCAAAGTCACAAAGTTTTTTTCTTGGTGTCTCCGTGACTTGGTGTCTTTGTGGTAAAGAAAACTGACTTTCAGACACTTTCTCAGACAGTTTTCACGCTGTTGATTCTTCTCACATGATACATCGTCAACAACGGAGTCCATCTCTTGTTGACGATTTTTAATCCCTGTATTGAAAGATGTTCATCCAAAGCCTTCAAACCAAAATCTGTATCGGGATGCCCCCAGCGGAAGATGGAATCAAAAAACTTTATATCCACACCGCGTGGTTCTTCAAGGAAGAGGCTGCCGTTTGGTTTGAGCACCCGCGTAATTTCCTCGATCGCTTTGCGCCAGTTGGGAATGTGATGCAGCACACCGAAGATGATGACCGCATCTTTACTTTCATCTGCAAATTGGCTTAAATTCTCGGCGTCTTGAATCAAGAACTCAAACCGCGGATAATTTCTCCGCGCCAATTCCACTTGCTCGGTCATTACATCCAGACCAATATAACTTTTGGGTTGAAGTTGATCAAGTAAAGATGCGCCGTAGCCGGAGCCGCAGCCGATCTCAAGCACATCCTTATTTTGTAACTCCAGCCCCATTTGGCGGAAGGTGGGCATTTCGAAGAATCGCTGTCCCAGCTTGCGGGGAATGGATTGCATGGCGCGAAATTCAGGGGTTGATAGTTTCATGAGTTCCTCATAAAAAATAAATCGGATATAGATAAATCAGAAAACGCTGATATCCGCTTTATCAGCGTAAATCAGCGTTTATCTGCGTCCTAAATTAAGAGTAGATAATTATGCGGTTTCTGCCAGGCCCATTGCCTGTAACATTTCCTCGTTGCTGTCAAACTTGAACTCTTCAAGTCCGCGTTTGGTGGCTTCTTCCGCCTCAACCGCTTCAAGCCGTCTGACATCTTCTTTTGTGACGATAGGCTTGTTCAAGCTTTTGATTTTGGCTGTGACCGCTTCATTGCTTGCGTTGGTAGGTTGTTTGCTTTCCAGATATTGCAAAACCGCTTTGGCCGCGTTCGTGCCATCTTTACGCGCGTAACCAACCAAACCTTCGCTGGCTTTACGTGACCAACCGCCCACAAAAATACCGTCTATTGTGGATTCATAGGAAATATCATCCACCGGGAAGCGCGGTTCTTTATTCTTGATGAACTCGTTCCGTTCTGTCGGCAGACCAAAGGAACCATCCACTTTATCGCCAATGGCAAAGATGACTGTGTCTACATCAATCGTACGTTTATTGCCGGTGCCTTCAGCGCTGAGGCCGCCATTTTTTTCAACCAGAAAATTATCTTCCACTTCCAGTTTGGTGAGCAGGCCGTTCTCTCCGCTCATGCCAATGGGGGAGGCGAGGAAGTCAAAACGGAATTTCGCGTTGGCGGTTTTGGGGTCTGCTTTCGCGAGAGAATCTAAAACTTTTTTGCGACCAGTTTCCAGGTCCTGTTGAACCGCTTCCACAGCGGGCTTTACGCGCGCCAACTCACGTTCAAAGTCATCCAAATCCAAATAGGAGATGAGATGCTTCATTTCTTCTTTGGTGAAGTTCACTTCTGCGGGGCCGCGTCTCACAATGGCGGTCACTTCCTCCACGTTTTGTTCGTTGATCAAATGACGTGCAATGTCCACCATCACATTGCCGGCGCCAATGATCGCGCAGCGTTTCCGAAACGAAAATTTTTCTGGCTGAACGGCGGAAGATGGTTGTACCCATAAACGATCTCTTTCGCATGATAGATGCCTTCAAGGTTCTCGCCCGGCAATCCCAGCCACTTGGTGCCTTGCGCTCCCGCGCTGACAAGAATCGCGTCAAAGCCGAAACTGCGTAATTCATCAAGAGTAATATCGCCATTGTTGCCAACGACAACATTTCCATAATAATCAAGATTAGGATTGTCCATCGCGCCGCGAAACTGTTTACGAAGACCCTCTTTCATCGTATGCTTTTCAGGATAAATTCCATACTCTGCCAAACCGCCCGGTTTTATATCGCGATTAAATAATACAACATGTGCGCCCTGGTTGGCCAATTCGCGTGCGCCAAAAAGACCTGCTGGCCCTGCGCCGATCACTGCAACAAAATAACGAGACTCGTTCACTTTCTTCCTCCGTAATAAATTAGACAAAAACGGTGAGATTATATTTCGTATTTGGACAAACTACAAGCCACCAAATTAAATTCTAATGGCGCCTTTATTATTGCTATAATGATTTATGCCCGATGCCATTTTATTAAGCACTTGTGCATCTGTGTTAATATAGACCAAATGCCATCATTGCTTCAAATTTATTCCCAATAGGAGGCTCCATGAATAACAATTCCAAAAATGATCCGGGCGCACGTTTACGAAAATTGCTTGGAAACACATCTCCGCTGACACGCCTTCCCAAAAGACGGACGCTTCTGCATCCTCTTTTCTTCCCGAACAGGAGGATAAGCAAGCGGCTGCTTCAGCCCATAAGGATGCCGCGCATCAGACTCCGCTGAAACCTGCTCCTGTTTCAAAAAAGCGACTCGACCCTGATGCTTTGTCGCAGAGAAAATTTAATTTCTTCCCGGCCTTTTGGACGATCGCCAGCATTTTTTCAATGATTGTAAATCTGGTGCTGCTCATTGTTCTTGGTGTTTTGCTCTTGAACATAAAAACCTTACAGGTTTCCGGTGTGATGGATCTGGGCACAAACCTGCTGGGCGGGTTGTATACGAATTTTGAAAAGATGGATCGCGCTCATATTATTACCAATATTCCCGTGGAAACCACGATCCCGGTTAAGTTTGATCTTCAACTGAATCAGAATACCAACGTCATCTTAAGTCAGGATGTGACGATCACTAATGCGCTGGTCACCGTCAACACCGGTGGATTGAACATCACCAGAGCATTAACAACCATCGTCCTGCCGCAGGGGACGAACCTGCCCGTTGTGCTAAACTTGACCGTTCCTGTGGATACAACCGTACCTGTTGTTTTAAATGTCCCGGTGGATATTCCGCTGGAAAAGACTGAATTACACGATCCATTTCTCGGTTTGCGTAATCTGGTTCAGCCGTACTATTGCATGCTCAAACCCGATGCATTAACCCTGGATAACCGGCCAGCCTGTCAGTAATCCAATTTTTATGGGTAAGTTTTACGGGGATTTACCGTCAACAGGTATATGGCGTTGTTTTTATTTGTAACAAATCATGGAGCTAAATGGTAAATAAAATTACACAAACTACATTGAAGAACGGCATGAAGGTCATGCTGAAAGAGATCCACACCGCGCCCATTATTTCATCGTGGGTCTGGTATCGTGTCGGCTCAAGAGACGAGTCCACTGGCAGGACGGGGGTATCTCATTGGACCGAGCACATGCAATTTAAGGGAACAAAGAAATTTCCGGCGTCTCTGCTTGATAAAGCCATCTCGCGCGAAGGCGGGCGCTGGAATGCATCCACTTCGCATGATTCAACCCGTTATTACGAAACCATGCCCGCAGACAAGATCGATCTGGCCTTGCGCCTCGAATCAGACCGTATGCAAAATAGCATCTTTGATGCCAGAGAAGTCGCATCAGAGCGCACGGTTATCATCTCGGAGCGTGAAGGACACGAGAACGAGCCCATGTTCCGCTTGACCGAAGCCGTTCAGCAAACGGCTTTTCATGTGCATCCATATCACCATGAGATCATCGGTGATATGGCGGACCTGCATACCATTACTCGTGACGATCTATATAACCATTACCGAAAATATTACGTTCCGAACAATGCGGTGCTTTCGATTGCCGGTGACTTTGAAACCAAGTCCATGCTGAAACGCATCAAGGAATTGTTTGAGCCGATCCCCAAGGGTGCCGTTCCACCGAGGCTTTCCCGTCCTGAGCCTGAACAAAAAGGGGAGGTGCGCCTCTCTGTGGAAGGTCCGGGAGAAACTACTTTTATTCAAGTGGCGTATCGTTTTCCAAATGCCACACATCCCGATTATTTCCCGCTTCAAGTGTTGGATAGTCTGCTTGGCGGAGCCAGTGGATTATCTTATAAAACATCACGCCTGTATCGTGCATTAGTCGATAAAGAATTTGCTGTGGATGTTTCTGGCTGGTCTGAGGCTACGATCGACCCGTATCTATATCGCATCACGATTACCAAACATCCCAAGCGCAAAACCTGAAGAAGCGCTGGCTGCTTTGGATAAAGAGATACAAAAGCTTCAGGACGTTTTGGTCTCAAGCAGTGAGATCAAACGCGCGGTTAAGCAGGCACGCGCTGTGTTTGCCTACGGCAGCGAAAACATTACCAATCAAGCCTTCTGGATGGGCTACGTGGAAATTTTCGCGTCCTATGATTGGTTTACCAATTATTTGGATAAACTGGCAAAGGTCACGCCGCAGGACGTGCAGCGTGTGGCGCGAAAATACTTTCAACCAAAAAGCCGCGTGATCGGCACCTATATCCCGAAAGGCAAGGAGGCTTAATATGGCGAAGCAAACTGCAAGACCATCCCTGCCGGGGCCTGATGATATTTATCGCGTTGTGCTCTCAAACGGAATTACTGTACTGGCACGTTCCAATTTTAATAGCCCCTCTGTCAGCATGGGTGGATATTTACCCGCAGGTGCGATCTTTGAAAGCGACGAAAAACTCGGCCTCGCGGATTTTGTCTCATCTTCTTTGATGCGCGGTACGAAGACACGCAGTTTTGATGCGATCTATAATGCGCTCGAATCTGTTGGCGCGACTATGGGATTTGATTCAGGCGTACATAATACAAGTTTTGGCGGACGTTCCCTGGTGGAGGAACTTCCGCTTTTGCTCAAACTGCTATCTGAATCTTTACGAACACCGGCCTTCCCCAAACACGAAATCGAAAAATTGCGCGCGCAAATGCTGACCGGTCTCGCCATCCGCGCACAGGATACTTCTGATATGGCATCCATGGCGTTTGATCGCATGTTGTTTGCCGGGCATCCCTATAGCCGTCCTGCTGATGGATTCGTGGAGACGATCCCATCCATCACGCGCAAAGATATGCAGGAATTTCATCGCGCTCATTTCGGACCGATGGGCATGGTCATTTCAATCGTGGGTGCGATTGAGCCGAAGAAAGCGGTTGAGGCGGTGAGTCGTGTTTTGGGTGGGTGGCAGGTTCCAGGTCAGGTTGGATCGCCGGTACTTCCTCCACACAAGCCGGTTAAGAAGACGGTCAAGCGGCACCATTCGATTGCTGGCAAGTCTCAATCTGATCTGGTGATCGGGATGATCGGTCCGAGACGCAGAGACCCCGAATATTTTTCGGCATCTCTGGGTAATTCGGTATTGGGTCAATTTGGCATGATGGGACGCATTGGCGAAGTAGTGCGTGAAAAATCCGGACTTGCGTATTATGCATCATCCAGTCTGAGCGCAGGAATTGGCCCCGGTACCTGGGAAGTGAGTGCGGGTGTGAATCCGAAGAATTTAAAGAAGGCGATTGATCTGATTGAAAAAGAGTTGCGGCGTTTTGTTAAGAGTGGTGTGACCAAAAACGAGTTAGCGGATAGTCAGGCAAATTATATTGGGCGTTTGCCTCTGTCGTTCGAGTCAAATAGCGGCGTTGCTGGTGCGCTCTTAAGTATTGAACGCTACAATCTCGGGTTGGATTATTATCAGCGTTATGAAGGCTTGGTGCGCGGTGTGACGTGTGATGATGTGCTGGCGACTGCGCGCAAGTATATTGACCCAGACCGTTTGGTGATCGCAACGGCGGGACCGTAATCATTGTTTTATGAAACTTGCGACTGGCGTTGACCTTGTTGATATTTCCCGCATTCGTGATGCGATTGAGCGCCACGGCGCGCGATTTATCGCACGAATTTTTACGGAGACTGAGCAGCGTGAGTGCAATGGAAGGTTCTCGTCCCTTGCGGCGCGCTTCGCGGCTAAAGAGGCTGCCGCCAAAGCTCTAGGTTGTGGAATCGGTGATGTGGGTTGGCTGGATATTGAAGTTAGAGGCGATGAAAACCACGCGCCGCATTTGTATTTGCATGGTGAAGGGGAGAGGCTGGCAAAGAAGTTGGGATTGTCTGATTGGTCTGTGAGTTTGAGCCACACAGAAACTCAGGCGATTGCTTTTGTGGTGGCGGTTGGAAAGTAGAAAAGACATAAATTAAAAGAACACATCCCGCGACCAGTATTCGCGGGATGTTCGTAAGGACATGTTGGAATGCAGTCATTGGCGAAGGACTTCGGAGTCCCACTGTATTCCAAATTTATTTCTGGTCCTCGACGCCGATCCAAAGGTGGCCGGGCATTACAGGCCGATAAGAACGAATGGTGAGTTTTCCAAGTTCGATTTGTTTCTGTCCGCTTTCCAACATGCCAGGATTTACAAGACAAAGATCTGGAATATGACCAAATTTTTTGCTGTAGTAATCCATCGCTTTTTGAATTTTAACACTCAACGTGGTGCGTGGATCATTGTCAAACCATAACATTCCAGTATGCATGATGTTTTTCCTTTTGCTAAACGAAAAAGTTACGATACTTAATTGATAGCTGGTTTCCAAAACTTAAGCCAGTCATTTCCTTCCCGCATGGCAAACTGTGAGCCTGGAACAATCTGTGCAGGAAAATCTGCAGATGCGCCGGTTACCAGCCGCCTGTCGTTTGTTTCCTGCATGGAACCGAATAGCCGTGTGCGGAAGAAGTTCAGCCATTCTTCAACGTTACGTGCGCGGCTTGCGTTTATGGTGACGATGGGCCATACACGGCGGCTGGGTCCGCGCAGGAACAGCCAGCGCAGATTTTGTTCAGTTTGCGGGTCAAGTTTTGTGAGTACCTCAAGATCGTCAATTAGAAGTAAAATGGATTGCCCGTCACCTTTATTGTTATGAGCCCATGTAACAAGAGATTGTAAAAGCTCTTGTGTAGTATTCTCCTGAGTGGTATAAACTCCTACGGTATTTTGATGGCCCTGGAATTTTTTCCATTCATCGGGATATTGAGTGATGATCGCAGATTGAACATCTGATGGGATGTGAAGCAATTCCACTGCGCGGGCGATCATTTGCAGGAGTGCGGTCTTTCCGCTGGCTTGATCTCCACAGATAAGTACGGGTCCTGGAATGGGATCGTACAAATTTAAGAGAACAGGCAAACCATCTTCAGCAAAACCAAGGTAGATGGCTTCAGGGGGCAGGGGAGATGCATCAGCGAGAACAGAATGCAGCGTGGGCAGACCAGGCGCGGGTGAAGTAAGATGCGTCTGCTCTTCTTCAGCAAGCTCTGTTAGTGCGTCGATCATCAAGGCAAAGCGGTTGGTTTCATCCATATTAGAACACCTGTTCTAATAATACAACCAAAGGATTTGAATGTCAAGATGCAATTGCCATTTATTTGTTTAATAATGAAAGCGTAATTATCTTGACGTGGTGCGTTGTTTTGGTATAATCCGCCTGCTTAATCACTTGCCGACGTAGCTCAATTGGCAGAGCACCCGCCTTGTAAGCGGGAGGTTACGAGTTCAATTCTCGTCGTCGGCTCTGCGGTTGTTGACTGAAGAAAATGTCGGTTAATGATCAGCAAAATATTTTCTCTGGGCAGTTACCCAAGTGGCCAAAGGGGACTGACTGTAAATCAGTTGTCAGAAGACTTCGGAGGTTCGAATCCTTCACTGCCCACTACCGAGAAATTTTCGGTCAGCACGTTAAGCCCTCATAGCTCAGTTGGTAGAGCACACCCTTGGTAAGGGTGAGGTCACGGGTTCGAGTCCCGTTGAGGGCTCAGTTGCTGAAAAGCATTCTTGTCTACTTATAAAAAAGGAGTTAGAAAATGGCGAAGGAAAAATTTGACCGCAGTAAACCGCATTTGAATGTGGGCACCATGGGGCACATCGATCATGGGAAGACCACATTGACAGCGGCGATCACCAAAGTAGCCGGACTTTCGGGTCAGGCAGATTTCCGTGCATACGATCAAATTGATAACGCGCCGGAAGAAAAAGCGCGCGGTATCACGATCAACATCGCGCACGTGGAATATCAAACCGACAAGCGCCATTATGCGCATGTGGATATGCCCGGTCACCGTGACTATATCAAAAACATGATCACAGGTGCGGCACAGGTGGACGGCGCGATTCTGGTAGTGGCAGCGCCCGATGGCCCAATGCCTCAGACGCGCGAACATGTATTGCTCGCCCGCCAGGTGGAAGTACCATCCATCGTTGTCTTCCTGAACAAAGTGGACATGATGGACGACCCGGAACTGCTAGAGCTGGTGGAACTCGAACTGCGCGAACTGTTGAGCAGCTACGGCTTCCCCGGTGATACGACCCCGATCGTGCGCGGCTCAGCCAAGAAGGCATTGGAAAGCGCCAGCACCGATCCAAGCGCACCAGAGTATGCACCCATTAAAGAATTGCTACGTGTGGTGGATGAGTACATCCCCGAGCCCAAGCGTGAGACAGACAAGCCGTTCATGATGTCGGTTGAAGATGTATTCTCGATCAAGGGACGCGGAACTGTGGTGACAGGACGTATTGATCGCGGCATTATCAAAGTGGGTGAGCCGATTGAAATCGTTGGTTTGCGTGACACCAAGAGCACAGTCTGCACTGGTGTGGAAATGTTCCACAAGCAGTTGGATGAAGGCATGGCTGGCGACAACGTAGGTTTGTTGCTGCGCGGTATTGAGCGTGAAGATGTGGAGCGTGGCCAGGTATTGGCCAAGCCGAAATCGATCACTCCGCACAAGAAGTTTTTGGCAGAAGTGTACGTGTTGAAGAAGGAAGAAGGCGGACGTCACAAGGCGTTCTTCAGCGGCTATCGTCCCCAGTTCTATCTTCGCACAATGGATGTGACCGGCGACATTACCCTGCCTGAAGGCGTGGAAATGGTTATGCCTGGTGACAACGTGAACTTGACAGTTCAGTTGATTGTGCCTGTGGCTCTTGAACAGGGTTCCAAGTTCGCTATTCGTGAAGGCGGTTTGACCGTTGGCGCGGGTGTCGTTACCAAGATCATTGAGTAAGTAGAAAGTAAGGTAGTAAGATGGCTTCCAAGAAGAAAGATGTCCGCCCGGTAATTACGTTACAATGCAATGATTGCAAGGAACGCAATTACACCACCGAGAAGAATCGTCGTAATGATCCCAATCGGTTGGAATTCAACAAGTACTGCTCACGTTGTCGCAAGCATACACAACATCGCGAGACCAAGTAGAATCGTTGGGTGGGGTATAATCTCCACCCACATTTAGGCCAGTAGCTCAATTGGCAGAGTCCTCGTCTCCAACACGAGTGGTTGTGGGTTCAAGTCCTACCTGGCCTGCCTGCTGTGGCAAACGCCGCGTTCTGCGGCGTTTTAGCCGTAAATTAGAGAAGGAGTATTGCCTTGGCTGAGAAAGAGAAGAAAGTCAAGAAAACTGAGAACGCTATTCAGCGTTACTTCCGTGAAACTACGGGTGAACTTCGCAAAGTCAACTGGCCTACATGGCCCGAAGCCAAACGCCTGACAGGGCTTGTACTCCTGGTGATGTTAATCATGGGTATTTTCCTTGCGGGTATTGATTATCTCGCGCATGGGCTGATGAATTTGGTATTGTTTGGCTCCTGGTCTTAGTTTTTTGAATTGAGGATCTGATGGATTTACCGGAACCGCAAGAGCAGTTTGAAAAGGAACCGACGGATGAAATAACCGAGGAGCAGTCTGCCCCTGCGGATGTTACGCATGTCACCCCGGACCCGAAACCTGCCACGCGCTCCGAGACGCAGATCCCTACCGATCTGCCTCCCATTGAAGCGACAGTTGAAGGTCCAGCTTGGTATGTGATCCACTGTTATTCAGGTTATGAAAACAAAGTTCGCCATAACCTTGAGCAGCGTATTGAAACCATGGGTATGAAAGACAGGATCTTTGATGTTGTTATTCCTACACAGGAAGAGATCGAAGTCAAAGACGGCAAACGCCGCACCGTGGAACGCCATATTTTCCCGGGCTATGTGCTTGTGAATTTGGCGCTTTCAGAAGAATCCTGGTATGTGGTTCGAAATACTCCCGGTGTGACAGGTTTCGTGGGTATGGGAAACAATCCCACGCCTTTACGGCCTGAAGAAGTTGCGCAGATCGTGAAGCGTATGGAAGCGGAAGCTCCCACTGTTAAGGTCACATATAAAGTGGGTGAGCGTGTACGTATCGTGGATGGACCCTTCAACGATTTTCGTGGTGTGGTTGCTGAGATCGATATGGAGCGCACAAAAGTACGTGTGATGGTGAGTTTCTTCGGACGAGAAACCCCTGTAGAGTTGGATTTCTTACAGGTTGAGAAAGCTTAGTAGATTCAACCAAAAGTGGAATCTAAAAATTATTAGACAGTAACAGGCCTCCCGTAGGCCTGATGCGGTGGGAGGGTCTCCCAAAATGACCCGTTATAACCACAAAGAGTTAAGTCAAAATGGCAAAGAAATTAAAAGCAATCGTGCGTCTTCAGCTTGAAGCCGGTAAGGCCAATCCTGCGCCTCCCGTCGGCCCTGCGCTGGCAAGTCATGGTATCAACATCATGGCTTTTTGTAAGGAATATAATGCTCGTACTTCCAACCGTCCGGGCGAAACACTTCCTGCAGAAATTACCATTTATACCGATGGTTCATTCACATTTGTTCTCCGCACTCCTCCTGCCGCTGTTTTGCTTCGCAAAGCTGCCAAGGTAGAGAAGGGTTCTGGTGTGCCGAATAAAGATAAGGTCGGCAAGGTGACCCGTGCTCAGGTGAAGGAAATTGCTGAGTTGAAGATGAAAGATCTGAATGCGGTGGATATGGAAGGCGCGTTGAAGCAGATCGAAGGCACCGCTCGCTCGATGGGCATCACAGTAACCGATTAATTTTGTGGGAGGATGGCTTGCGCTGTCCGCTTGAACCACGGAGGATAATATGACCAAACACGGAAAAAAATACACGGCAGCTGCTGCCAAAGTTGATATTGACAAGATATATTCTGCGAAAGAAGCAGTTACCCTTGCGAAGGAAACCTCCTTCACCAAGTTCGATGCGACAATCGAAGTTCATATGCGTACCACACTTGATTCACGCCAGGCTGATCAACAGTTGCGTGATGTAGTTGTGCTCCCTCACGGCCTGGGTAAGACAGTACGTGTGCTCGTCTTCGCTACGGGTGAAGGTGCAGTTGCGGCGCGTGCTGCCGGCGCTGATCTCGTTGCAGATGATGATGAGACCATGAAGAAGATCGAAGGTGGGGCATTGGATTTTGATGTCGCCATTTCCACGCCAGATGCAATGGGTAAGGTCGGTCGTTTGGGTCGTGTGCTTGGCCCTCGCGGTTTGATGCCAAACCCGAAGGCTGGTACGGTCGTTGGCCCACAGGATATGGAACGCGCCATTAAGGAAGCGAAAGCCGGTCGTGTGGAATATCGTCTTGATAAGACCAATAACATTCATGTTTCCATTGGCAAGGCTTCCTTTGATGCCGCCAAACTTTTTGAGAATTACGTTGCTTTGATGGACGCGGTTAACAAATCCCGCCCTTCAGGCGCAAAAGGTAATTTCGTCAAGCGCATTACCATTGCTTCAAGCATGGGACCTGGCGTGAAGGCTGATCCGAACGAACATATTGAAGGTGCCGAGTAGTAGTACTCGTTTATCCCTAAAACCACTTCGCCGTTGAAGGCGGGTGTCTCAAATAACAATAATTTGAGACTTAATTTCCTGCTCAGGTGGAGACTGATAGAAAATTTCAGTACGAAAGTGCTGATTCCCTTTCGAGGGCTAAAAGTCTTTGCCTGTGTAAGTGGCAAAGACTTTTTAATTGAAAGGAGGTGAATACCCTTTGGCAATTTCTAAACAACGCAAGGAAGAAGTGCAGGCCCGTTATGCAGATTGGGTCAAGCGCAGTGAAGCAGTGATTCTTGTGGAATATAGCGGCGCAAATATGAAGTCGATCGATGCGATCCGCGCGAAGATCCGTGAAACCGGCGGCGAATTCCACATCGTTAAGAATACACTCGCTCGTCGTGTCTTTGCAGAGCACGGCATGGAAATCCCTGCGGACTATCTCGTAAAGTCCACGGCGATCTCGTTCGCGTTCAAAGACCCGGCTTCCACAGCGAAAGCATTGACCGATGCAACAAAAGGCAATGAATTCGTGAAAGTGAAAGGCGGTTTGATGGGCGGCAAGTCCCTGACCGCGGCGCAAGTGAAAGCCCTTTCTGATATGCCCCCGTTGCCTGTTATGCGCGCAACATTGCTTGGCGTTTTGCAGGCTCCTGCCGGCAAACTCGTCCGCACACTCGCAGAGCCCGCTCGTGGTCTCGCGGCTGTTATCAAGGCGCATTCAGAAAGCGCACAGGCTTCGGCCTAGTTTTCAGTTTTTCGGTGAGTTTATCTCACTTAAAATATTCAAATTTCAATTTACTTAGCAAGGAGTACTAAACAATGTCTGACAAGCTCGCAAAACTCGTGGATGAACTTTCCACACTTTCCGTCCTCGAGGCGGCTGATTTGGTAAAAATGCTCGAAGAGAAGTGGGGCGTTTCCGCCGCCGCTCCTGTAGCGATGATGGCCGGTGGCCCTGCCGCTGCTGCTGAACCTGTGGAAGAGAAGACCGAGTTCGATGTGGTCATCAAAGATGCCGGCGCCAAGAAAATTGACGTGATCAAAGTCATCCGTCAGTTGACCAGCCTCGGCCTTGGCGAAGCCAAGACCCTCGCTGAAACCGCCGGCGGAAAAGTTCTCACCGCTGTTGGTAAAGATGCCGCGACTGACGCCAAGAAGAAGCTTGAAGAAGCTGGCGCCGTCATCGTCGTCGAATAAGCATTATAGTTTGCAATAAAAAAGACGTCTCGCGAGAGACGTCTTTTTTATTGCTTGTTTTTAGTTATATCGTTCCACTTTCCGAATGACCATGACCACTTTGCCTTTGATCTCAAGCGATTCGCCTTTATCAATATAGATCGGCTTCATGGTGGGATTGGCTGGCTGCAAACGATATTTGTCTTTCTCCTTGAAGAAGAACTTCAAGGTGGTTTCGTTTCGATCAGATAACCAGACGGCAACCATATCACCATTGCGGGCGTCTTGTGTTGGTTTGAGGATCACGATATCGCCATCGTTGACCATGGCATCTATCATTGATTCTCCCTGTACTTTCAAGGCGAATAATTCCTTGCCTTTTTCCTTTGCCGGCATAAGGGACATGGCTACTTCAACAGAGTCTTCCGGGGTAAAGGAACCGAAGTCTGCATTCGATGGGACGGGGATTGGTTCACCGGCTTGAATCACGCCCATCATTGGGACGCGGAACATATCACCGATGGGAGCGCCATTGGTTAAACGCACGCCGCGTGATATTTTACGGTCACGTTCAATGTTGCCTGATTTTTCAAGTTGATCAAGATAGTAATTAACAACAGAAGTGGATGAAATATCACAATACTCGCCGATCTCGCGGATTGATGGCGGGTGTTTGTGTTCGCGTTGATAACTCGCGATGAAATCAAGTATTTTCTGGTGACGTTCGCCCAGACCTTTGCTTTTTCTAACCATCATCATTTTTAGCCTCCTGCCAGCAACGGCTGACATTCGTGAGCATTCTTCGCTCATTTGTGCTACAAATAATACTCGAACGCCTGTTCTGTGTCAAGGATTTTGCAGCGGGTTTAAAACAGATGAAAATGGGACTTAAACCCAGGTGCGGCGGCGCATCCAGAAGTACATGATGACTGGAGTAAAGAGCATCAGGCCCAATGTTCCATAAAAGATCGTGGGGGTGGTCCAGCTTTCGTAGGGTGGATTCGCAGCGAAGAAGTTCATCCCAAAAAATCCGGTTACAAAGGTCAACGGCATAAAGAGAGTAGTGATAATGGTGAGAGTCTTCATAACTTCGTTCATGCGATTGTTGATGACGGAAAGGTAGGTGTCCATTGCGCCGCCTACGAGATCGCGTAGACTTTCGTTTACGTCATGCAATCTAACGAGATGGTCGTAAATATCGCGGTAGAAGATACGATCTTTTTGGTCAATGACCTGAAAATCATCACGCGCCATTTTATTCAACACTTCGCGCTGGGGGAGTAGGATGCGGCGCATTGCAAGCAGCACCCGTTTAAGAGTGAACAACCTGGCGAGTGTTTGTGAGCTGGGACGGTCAAAGACCTGGTCTTCGATCCAGTCTATTTCCTCGTCTATTTTTTCGATGATCGGCATGTAATTCATAACGGTTGCGTCGATGATCTTGTAAAGCAAATGGTCTGGCCCATCTTTTGCATAGCGCGGATCGCGCTGACACATATCCCAGATTTCATCGATCGACATAACGGGGTTGTCGTGATGCGTGATGACATAATTGCGCCCGAGGAAAATATCCAGTTCGTCAATTTCAGTATCCCAGGGTTCGCTTGCTTTTATCAGATGCATATAGTTTAAGACGATGTAAAGATAATCGCCCCAATCATCTATTTTTGGTGCGTGCGTTTCCTGCAAGGCGTCATCGATCGCCAAATGATGGAAATTAAAACTTTGTAAAATAGGCAGCGCTGTTTCTGGCGGTTCTGATATAAAGTCGACCCAGAGCAGTCCACGCTTGTCACGGATTAAGCGGGGGAACTCTTCAGGAGGGACGTCTTTTCGTGTTGGCTTTCCAGGTGAAAAGAAAATGGAACGAATCATGAATTTTTCTCCAAAAACAGGCTGAAATTGAGAATATTCCTGTTGATAATTGATAATATTTATGTTTATATTGAAATTATTAACTTTTCTATTGACAAAGTTTATTTTATGAGTATAATTTTATTAGAAATCAGGTTGTAGACATTAATTTCGTTGAAGTTTTCCTTAATATTGGTATTTCAAAAAATTGGAACTGACATGATAAAAAACTACCTTCAAAACATCTCAAAAATTTACCACGAATATCCACGCACCTTCTGGACCGTGATCGTCATTACTTTTATTGATCGCATCGGCGGCTCATTGCTTTTTCCATTCTTCGCACTTTATATTACCAGTAAATTTAATGTCGGCATGGCTGATGTGGGTGTGCTCTTCGCTGCTTTTTCAGTTTCAAGTTTTGCCGGTTCTGCAATTGGCGGAGCGCTTACAGATCGTTTTGGACGCAAAGGCATCATTATGTTTGGCCTGATCGCTTCATCTTTTAGTACGGTTGCGATGGGCTTCGTCACTTCATTCCAATTCTTTATTGTATTGGCCTTCTTCATTGGTATTTTAACAGATGTGGCCGGCCCAGCGCATCAAGCCATGATCGCGGATATTTTGCCCGAAGAAAAACGGGCGGATGGATACGGGATTCTGCGTGTGGCATTCAACTTATCTGTAGTGATCGGGCCTGCCATCGGCGGATTTTTAGCGGCTCGCTCTTACCTTTTGCTGTTCCTGTCCGATGCAGTTATTTCCCTGCTGACAGTGATCCTGATCGCCATCTTCCTACCCGAAACCAAGCCTCTGGCTCACCCCGATGCTCCCAAAGAATCCATGACCAATACCTTCGCCGGTTACGGGCAAGTCTTTCGCAACGCGGCCTTTATGCTATTCCTTGGCGCAGTGTTGCTGCAAGTCTTCACTTATATGAACATGAACACAGTTCTGGGCGTCTATTTACGAGATGTACACGGCACTCCTGAATCCAGCTACGGTATTTTATTGAGCATCATCGCTGCGATGGTGGTGCTGATGCAATTCCCGATCACGCGCCGTATTACAAAATTCCCGCCGATGTTGATGATGGCGCTGGGGACTTTCCTGTATGTGATTGGTTTCTCCATGTATGGATATGTAAATACCTATGCCATGTTCATCGTTGCGATGGTTATCATTACTATCGGTGAAATGATCGTCTCGCCTGTTTCACAAGCCCTGGTTGCATCATTTGCGCCCGAAGATATGCGCGGACGGTACATGGCAGTTGCAGGGTTTTCATGGGCGATTCCCTTTGCTGTCGGCCCCTATCTTGCCGGGTTGATCATTGACGGGCCGAAGCCAAATCTGCTTTGGTATGCGGCGGGCTTTGTAGGATTGTTATCCACATTTGCCTTCCTTGCCTTGTATCGTATTCGCCATAATCAGGAACTTGAATTGGAAACCATGCCGAATGTTACGGCATTATAAAATTTGGAGGAACCAAACCATGCGACCAGCCCCTACGAATTGCCCGATCTGTCAGTCTGAATTAACTGTTGCCAAATTACATTGCTCATCCTGCGATACCACCATTGAAGGTAACTTCGCTTCTGGTCAGTTCGCAAACCTAACTTCTGAACAATTGGATTTTGTTTTCACCTTTGTGCGCTGTGAAGGCAAGATCAATCGCATGGAGCAGGAAGTTAAGCTGTCCTACCCCACCATTCGCAACCGTTTACATGAAGTGATCCGTGCTTTGGGATATGAGCCGGGCAAGGATGACTCTGGCGAAGTTGAAGCTGAAAAACGCAGCAGCGCCATTGCCGATCTCGAAGCCGGCAAGATCACAGCCGACCAGGCCATGCGCATTCTGCGCGGCGAGGAGTAATTCCCATGTCAAAAACAATTTCTGCTGGACGCAATCCCAGGATCATTATCGAAAAAATTGGCGGTGACCTCAGTCTCGTTGGCTGGGAAGGGGAGGATATTCTGCTTAAGTGCGACGATGAGGAAGAAATGCGCTGTAAACAGGATGGCGAGAATGTCACTATTTTCTGTGAGGATGATGTCTCACTACGTGTTCCGAAGTTGACCTCTGTTTTTATTCAACACGTTGAAGGTGACACATCCATTCGCGGTGTGATGGGCGGCATTGAATTGAGAAATATTGCCGGTGACCTGTCCATTCGTGATGTGGGTGAAGTTGCGATTGAAACTGTTGAATCGGATTTTAGTCTGCGCGGTGCAAAGGGAAACTTGTCCATCAAAAGCGCCCACGGCGATGTGTCTGTCCGCGATGTGGACGGGAATGTTTCTCTTGAATCTGTGGCGGATGATCTGGCCCTGCGCGATGTGCGCGGCAATGTCAGCGCCAATGTGGCTGAGGATGTTGTCCTTTACCTTGATCCGCAGGCCGGTAATCAATATTCTGTGGCTGCGGGCAATGATATTTTGCTTGTCATGCCGCCCAAAGCCAATGCCACACTGACTCTTAATGCCGATGAAATTGACATTAACTGGAAGGGCGTAATTAATGAAGAAGATGCGACTGCTCGTGTTATCACAGTTGGTGATGGCTCTGCCAATGTGACATTAAGCGCGGGCGGTGATATCCGTGTGACCAATCAATCGAATGCCGGTGAAACCGCCGAAGACTTTGGGAACTTTGCAGGCATCGGCTTTGACTGGTCTGGGTTTGGCGATCGTATTTCCAAACAAGTGGATCAAGTCCACGTCGTGCAACCAAACAGGCAGACGATGCCTTGCGCCGCGCAGATGAAGCGCGCAGGCGGGTGGATGAGCGTGTGGGTCGCGGCAAGGTACGTGCTGCTGTGAACGTTGGCCGTTGGAGCTGGGATCTTTCATCGAAAGGTGTGCCCATGCCTCCCAAGCCGTCCGTTTCAGAAGACGAGCGATTGTTGATCTTGAAGATGCTGCAGGAGAAAAAGATCACTGCAGAAGAAGCCGATAATTTGTTATCAGCCCTTGAAGGAGGTAAATAATGTCTTCTGAAGAGCGTAGAAAAATTTTGCAAATGGTTTCTGATGGAAAGATCAGCGCAGAAGAGGCTGCCGTATTAATGCATGCGCTCGATGAGCCTGCTGATGACCAATTTGAAGATTTTGGAACGGAACGAAAGATTAGCATTACTTTGAATTTGACTGATTAAATTGATCGATCACACGATTATTATTTTATAGGATGAAAATGGAAACAACGATTGCCCGGGTCAAAAAGCAACCTTTGTTAAGCGGTGTCCTGATCCTGTTTTTGGTGGCGATGATCTTTGCCAACCTGGGCGGGAACATGTATGGTCCATTGATGCCGCTTTATTTGCGTGACCTAAAGGCGAGTGTTCCACAGATCGGTTTATTCTTTACGCTTTCGCAGATTATTCCCTTATTGTTACAAATTTTGGGTGGTTGGTTAAGTGACTCGATCGGGCGTTTGCGCGCGATTGCGATCGGCAGTGTGTTTGGGATTTTTGTGTTTTTCCCTCTCATTCTTGCGCAAACGTGGCAGTGGCTTCTGCTTGGCGAAGCGCTTGGCGCGATCACGCGTTCTCTGGTTGGACCGAGTTTTGATGCGTTTATCGCGGAACATTCAACGGAACAAAATCGCGCCAAGGTATTTGGTGTGACACAGGCCATCTTTATGATCGTCTCGGTCATCGGGCCGCCGCTCGGCGGGTGGCTAGCTGGCGCGTATGGCTTCAAAGGAATGTTGTTGGTAGCTGCGTTCTTTTATATTCTTGCCACGCTCATTCGTGTGGGCATGGCGCGTGAAGCTGCGAAAGGCGGCAACTCGCAGCCCAAAAAACTTTCATTCGCGAGTTTGAAGCAAAATCTTTCCTCAATGTTTGGCATGATCTTCGCCGGCGGACTGATTACCTGGATTCTGATCACCGATGGCGTGCGGGATACGTCGTTTGCGCTTTCGATGAATCTGATGCCGATCTATTTGCAGGATATCGGTCAGATGAGCATGATCCAGATCGGCTGGATGAACAGTGTCTTTGGACTGTGCATGATGTTGATGACCATTCCGGGCGGTTGGCTGGCAGATAAGACAAGCGAACGTCTGGTGATTTCCATCGGCATGGTTTTTGTTGGTCTTTCTTTATTTATGCTGATCGGAACTCCCTCAGGTTTGATCTGGATGTATTTTGCGGGTTGGGCGCTGGCAGGCCTGGGTGTGGGGATGCTGACGCCCGCGTATCAATCGTTGATCAGTAAATCTGTTCCGGCGGAATTGCGCGGCACTGCCTTTGGATTGTTTAGCACCAGTTTGGGAATTATCTCGCTGCCGGCTCCGTGGATCGGAGCGCAATTGTGGGCGGGGGTGAGTCCGCGCTTTCCATTTATGGTGACGGGTATTGTGGTTCTGCTGTCGATCATTCCCATTATGCTTAAGTTTCATTTGCCCGCAAAAGCTGAAGTGTTGGAAAACAGTTGATCGTTCGACTTAAAATTTTGAAGGAGGTTTCCATGACATCAATTGAAGGAAAAGGCTTGTCAAATTGGATGGAGGTTCATCATGTCATCTGAAGAACGCAGGAAAATTTTGCAAATGGTCGCGGATGGAAAGATCAGCGCAGAAGAAGCTGCGACTCTCATGCGCACGCTGGATGATGACTCTGCTGAAGAGGAGATTCAAATCATCGAAGCAGAATCAGGCTCATGGTCAGAAAGACCCGAAGCTCCAGAGTTTGAAGAAGTCCGCAGGCGGGCGTCCCGTTTTTCAAGGGGCTTTCTCGGGTTGGGCATCCTCTTTACGGTTTTGAGCGCATGGATCATGTTTTCCATTCAGCAGAATGCAGGATTAAATTTTTGGTTCTTTTGTTTTGCAATGCCTCTTTTTTTAGGGATCGTATTTATTTCACTTGGCGCGGGCAGCCGCACTTCACGCTGGTTGTATGTGAATGTAGACCGTTCACAAGCGGAGGATTGGCCGAAACGAATTTCGATCGCCTTTCCGCTTCCACTTGGACTGGCAAGCTGGTTCGTCAAAAATTTCGGACGCCACATTGACGGATTTAAGAAAACCAATATTGATGAAGTAATCAATGCCATTAATATGGCGAAGACCATTAAAGAGCCGCTCATCATTAATGTGGATGAGAGCCATACAGGCGGCGAACGTGTGCAAGTGTTCATAGGATAAGAGGTGTAACATGGCAAATAGTGAAGAACGAATGAAGATATTGAAGATGATCGAGGAGGGAAAGATCAGTGCAGATGAAGGCTCGAAGCTGCTCGCGGCTTTGAGTGAATCACGCAGAGGGCTGCCCGTGCCGCCGCGCCCGCCTGGCACAGGCGGTGGGACTGCGCGCTGGCTGCGCATCCGCGTGACAGATACTCGCACAGGACGCTCAAAAGCATCGGTGCAAATTCCGCTGGCGCTGGTGGATGCGGGCATGAAGATCGGCGCGCATTTTGCCCCCGAGGTGGAAGGCGTGGATATGACCAATGTGATGGAAGCCCTGCGCATGGGTGTAATGGGCAAGATCATTGATGTAGTAGATGAAGAAGACGGCGAACACGTGGAAATTTACGTGGAGTAACCCAAATCTTTAAAGCCAGAAAAAATGTGGTTCTTTTCCTTTTGATAAACAAGGAGAGTGTGTCATGTTGTTATATTGCAATCCCATCTATAAGTTGATGTTGTAAATAGTCAATAAACAACCCTTATGAGGGTTGTTTATTTTTATGGGGTATGTTATTTTTTTAATGTGATTGACAAAAAAACTGTGAGGAAACTTATGGAAAATAAAACAAAACGACCAACAGGGATGTTTGGCTTCACCATTGTCTGGCTGGGACAGATCGTCTCGGTGCTTGCCAGTTCGATGAGTCAGTTTGGTTTAAGTATCTGGATGTATGACCAGACCAAAAGTGCTTTGGCAATGGGTGTGATGCAGGTCTTTTTCATTACGCCCTTTTTGTTGATATCGCCTATTGCGGGTGTTATGGTGGATCGTCATAATCGAAAAATGATGATGATGGTCAGCGACCTTGGCGCGGGGCTTGCCACGCTTTCAATTCTTGCGTTGCAATATTTTGGTATCCTGGAGTTTTGGCATTTGTATGTCACGTCCATTATTTACGGGTTGGGAATGGCGTTTCAATGGCCGGCATATTCCGCGGCCATCAGCACCATGGTCCCCAAGGAACAGTATGGGCGCGCCAATGGCATGATGTCTATTATTGAAGCCGGCCCCGGTGTGTTCGCTCCGTTAATGGCGGGCGCGTTATTACCAGTCCTTGGGCTGACCGGCCTTCTGTTTCTGGACGTGGCTACTTTTATATTTGCCATCGGCGCATTGTTGGTCGTCTACATTCCACAACCTGTCCGCACTGAAGAAGGTCAGCAAGGGCAGGGCAGTGTTTGGAAAGAGGCTGCGTATGGATTTAAATATATTTTTGCACGCCCGAGTTTATTGGGATTGCAATTAATTTTTTTCATCGGGAATCTTTTCTCTGGCATTGGGTATACAGTTTTAGCGCCCATGATCCTTGCGCGCACAGACAGCAACAGTTTAATCTTTGGTTCCGTTGAAACAGCCGGCGCCATCGGCGGGCTGGTTGGTGGCCTTATCATGAGTGCCTGGGGCGGCTTCAAGCGCCGCGTACATGGCGTATTGATCGGCTGGATCTGGGCCGGCATTGGCATGGCAGTGATCGGACTCACCGGCGGACTGCCGGTTTGGATCACGGGCATTATTTTAGGCTCGCTTATTTCTCCGCTGATCAATGGATCGAATCAAGCCATCTGGCAGGCGAAAGTTGCCCCCGATGTGCAAGGGCGGGTATTTTCTGCCCGAAGATTAATCGCCTGGTTTACGAATCCGATTTCACCACTGATCGCCGGATCCCTGGCTGATTTTGTGCTTGAGCCTGCTATGCGGACAGACTCGGGTCTTTCTTTAACGTTTGGCTGGCTCGTTGGAACCGGGCCTGGTTCTGGCATGGGGCTTTTACTCGTCATCTGCGGCGTGTTTGGCGCGCTGGTAGGTGTGGCCGGTTATTTTTCTCCCGCCATTCGTAACGCTGAAGATATTTTGCCAGATCACGATGAACTGCCAGTCTCACCGGCCTAATTATTTTGACAAGGTCACATTAAAACTGAAACCAAAGTTCTAAACCATAAATGACACAATAGCATTTTGTTCTTCTTTGTGAATTTGTGGTTACAGGTTTTGAAATGTGACATTGTGTCGAACTACAAAAAAATCATCTTTCATCATTTTTCATCCCTACCCATATGTCCAGTAGCAAGCTGTCCATTTAGGCGATACACTCCAATTGCGTGTTGACTATACTGATGCGCAAGGAGATAAATAATTATGTCTAAAAATATGTTGGTAGAACTTTCTGATGCAATCGCAGACGCCGCCGAGCGTGCTGGAAAATCCACAGTATTGGTCGATGCGCGCCGCCGCTTTCCTGCCAGCGGTATTGCCTTCGCCAAGGATTTAATTTTGACAGCAGATCATGTCGTTGAACGTGAAGAAGATATCAAAGTGATTCTTGCGGACGGAACCGAAGTCACAGCCCGCATCGTCGGTCGGGACCCGGGAACTGATCTGGCGGTTCTCAAGTTGGATCAACCTCTAGCCGCTCCCGCTGAAGTTTCAAAGACCGCCGCGCGCGTGGGCCAATTTGTATTGGCAATCGGCAGACCTTCTACTAAAGGAATCGAATCCAGTTTTGGATCAGTGAATTCCATTGGTGGTCCGGTACGCACAGGGCGCGGCAGTATGCTTGAGAGTTACATCAAAACCGATGTCGTTTCCTATCCCGGTTTTTCCGGTGGACCTTTGGTGAATGGTGATGGTACGATCTTCGGCATTAATACTTCAGGCTTTGGAAACGGCGGCGCAATTACCATCCCGGCTGACATTGCCTGGAAGATCGCCGAGACTCTCGCCAAACATGGCAAGATCAAACGCGGCTATCTTGGCATCCGCAGCCAGAGCGTGGAACTTTCTGCCGATGCAAAGAAAGCATTGAAGCGTGAACAGGATACCGGCCTTTTACTCGTCGGCCTCGAAGCGGATAGTCCTGCCGGCAAAGGCGGATTAATCGTTGGCGATATTCTGGTGGGCGTGGCTGGTGAATCTGTTGCGCATCAGGATGATCTTTTCGTCCGCTTAAGTGGTGATGTGGTGGGTAAGTCTGTGGCAATTGATGTGCTGCGCGGTGGTAAGTTGGAAGCCATCAAAGTGGAAATTGGAGAACGATAGTTGATCCGAGTTACGATTGTTTCGCCAAACTCTGCTTTACGGATCGGTTTGCGTGAATTACTCGGCAGACAACCCGATATCAAAGTTGTTGGTGAGACAGTTGATCTTGAAAGCGTCAATGAAATGGAGACCGAGGTGGCTGTGCTCGCCTCGGTCTCTTCTGCGCGTTTTATAAACAGGAAATCAAATTTCGCTATTTTATTTTTGACAGATGATGTTGAACCTGTGCGCAGCATGTTGAATTCAAATACACAGGCATGGGGCATACTCTCACCTGATGCCACAGAAGATGAGTTGACGGCGGCAGTCCGCGCGGTGGGGGAAGGGCTTTGGGTTGGCGCACCAGGCCTGATGCAGAGTCTGATCCGCTTGTCTGGGCGGAGGGAATCTTCGAGTGAAGAGTCTCTGGTTGAGCAGCTAACTGCCCGCGAGATGGAAGTCATCCAGCTTATGGCGCAAGGGTTGGCAAATAAACAGATCGCGCTTTCACTAAGTATCAGCGAGCATACTGTGAAGTTTCATCTTTCATCTTTGTATGCAAAACTGGGAATTTCCAGCCGGACAGAAGCTGTCAAGCGCGGGATCGAGCTGGGTTTGATTTCATTGTAAATATAAAAAACATGACATATCCCTAATTTAATTTGGGACGCTGACTCACGCAGAAAACGCTGACTTTTCGCTTTTGTCAGCGTGAATCAGCGTTCATCTGCGTCCAATTTGTTCTTAAAAACGAACTCACCCTCGAAACCTTAATTTCGGGGGTGAGTTATTTTTTTTCTTTTAAGGGAGTTAGTTCTTGTTTTTATAAATGATAATCGGTACGAGAATGATAAACATGATGACAAAACCCATAATCAGAATGCCGTCTGTTGAACCGATCTCGGAAATACCCTCTTCAAACGGGGCAGGGGTGATTTGCAGACGAAGCGCGGTTGCGCCCAGATTTTGCGCAGATACCGTGGGTTGATTGAAGGCCGCGGTGATCAATACAAAAACCAGGCTGGCGAATAAAAAAACGATGCCAAGAATGTGAGATGTTTTCATTATGACCTTGGTTATGATTGTATCACGCCTCGAATACACCAATTTAACCCTTATATGTACTTTTCTGCACTTTCAATGTATAATCCGCCGAGTTAATTGCTGGCGGGGTTCAGCAATTATATATTATGGAGAATGGTATGGTTGTTACGATGCAAACTGTGTATTTTGATCTCGTCCTGATGGTTTTCATCGGGGCGGGTTTTATGTATGCACACAAGACGTCAGTACTTTTTTCATCCAATAATAATTTTGATTGTCTTTTTCTGTTTAATAAATTAAGTTAATTTAGCCTTTGCCGCCGCGTGTTCTGTGCCCGGCGGTTTTGTGCTTAAAGATTATTTCAGGAGCATCCATGATCAAAAGATTTTTTGACTGGCTGAAGCAGCCGCTAGGTCTGATTGCTGTTGGCATTGCGGTTCTGACTTTGTTCAGTATCGCAGCCTACGGACTTTACACGACTCAACAGCCGCCTGAACAGCCCATCCAATTCCCTCATAAAACGCATGTTGCTTTTGGCATTCAGTGTCTATATTGCCACCCGGGCGCTGCGCGAGGGCCAGCCGCTGGTATTCCGACACAAGCCAAATGTTGGGGCTGCCATAATCAAATTGTGAAGACTCAAACCAGTTTGCTTTTAGCGCCTTTGAAAGAGGCAGTGGAAAGTGGAACACCCATTGAATGGGTGCCTGTAGCTCAGGTGCCAGACTTTGTTCAATTTAATCATCGCGCACATATTGCCGCAGGACAAAACTGCGAAAATTGTCATGGTGATATGACCAAAGTAAACATCGCTGAGAACCCGCAGGTATTTAATATGGGTTGGTGTTTGGATTGTCACGTCAAAAATGCCGGTGAAGATCATGTAAAACTGGTCAAACTCACCGACTGTGGCACGTGTCATTATTAACCGGTGAAAGGAAACCATTATGAGCGATAAATTTTCCCGGCGTGATTTTCTAAAACTGGCTGGTGTGGGTGCGGCAAGTACTGCGATCCTCACAGGTTGCGGGCCGGCTTCGCGTTATGTAACACGCGAGCCATACATGTTAATGCCTGAATACAACTACAACGGCCAGAGCACATTTTACGCCACGACATGCCGCGAATGCGCGGCCGGCTGCGGACTCGTAGTTCGCACATCACAAGGGCGCGCGATCAAGACCGAAGGCAATGCGAATCATCCATTGAACCTCGGCAAGACCTGCGCCCGTGGACAGGCAACTTTGCATGGTTTGTATAACCCAGACCGCGTGACCGACCCCATCAAACGCACTCGCGGAAATGCCGCAGGCACAACCGTCACATGGGATGACGCTACGCAGACAGTTGCCGACGCCCTCAAGAATTACAAACCCGAAGAGATCGCCTTCCTGATGGGCACAACATCGGATCATCTCTTTGACCTTGTATCTGATCTGTCAGCCCAAACAGGAATCAACTCCCCGGTCCGCTTTGGTGCGTTGAGCATGTTTGAAGCGCGCGCTACATTGAGCAAGGCTGCCGAGAATCTCTTTGGCGAAGCAGGAATGCCTTTATTCGATGTGGGTGGGGCGCAGGTTGTCTTCTCCTTTGGCGCCAACTTCCTTGAGACGTGGCTCTCGCCTGTTTCATATACACGCGGATTCGCAGGTCTGCGCGAGGCTCAATCCAAGAAGCGTGGGACCTTCATTCAATTTGAATCACGCATGTCTTCAACTGCCGGAAAGGCGGATGAATGGCTGCCGCTTCGCCCCGGAACTGAAGCTCTGGTTGTGCTGGCAATCGGCAGACTCGCCTCTGAATTACGCGGCGGTCCATTGCCTCGCGCGTTCGCTGATGTTGATCCCGCTGATGCTGCATCGAAATCGGGCATTAAACTCGAAACACTTGAACATCTTGCTGAGATGTTTGCCAATTCCACTGGCGCGTTGGCTATCCCCGGCGGTACTGCGCTCGGCCAGAGCAACGGCCTCGCTGTTGCAGAAGCCGTGCTCGCTCTGAATGCAATTGCTGATAACTTCGGTAAACCCGGCGGCGTATTCTTCTCGGCACTTGCTCCCAATCAGACAGAATATCAACGATCCGCTTCTGTAAAAGAAATGCAGGAATTTGTACAGAAGATGGCAGACGGTAAATTCAAAGCGTTGTTCGTCCATGGCGTCAACCCTGTCTTTGAATTGCCCGCCTCATCAGATTTCAAGAATGCCTTAAAGGGTGTTGAGCAAGTGATCTCATTTGCCACCTTCCCCGATGAGACAGCATTGGAAGCTGACTATGTATTCCCCGATCACCACGCACTTGAATCATGGGGTTACCAGCGTGTAGTCACCGGCTCTGCGCAGCCTGTTCTTTCAGGTTCACAGCCGGTTGTTTCACCTTTTTATAACACCCGTGCCACAGTAGATGTCTTGATTGCCGCCGCTCAACTCGCCGGTGGTAAATTTGCAGAAGCGTTGCCATTCAAGGATGAAGTTGAGTTCTTGCAAAGCAAAGTCGCTTCACTCATGAGTGAAACCGATGGTTTCTTTGCTGCTCCCGATATCAATACATTCATGGCTTACTTCCAGCAATATGGCGGCTGGTGGAAGACCACTGACGCCCGTGCTATTCCCAATACTGCTGATGTGCTCAATCGCAATCTGGTTGGTGCTGAAGCCGAATTTGCTGGCGAAGGTGAATTCTTCTTTGTGCCTTTCGTCTCGCCGACCCTGGCGGAAGCAGGCGCGAACAAACCCTGGTTACAGGAATTGCCCGACCCAACCACCACAGTCATGTGGAACACATGGGTTGAGATCAATCCTGAAACCGCACATGAACTTGGTCTCGAAGATGATGATGTAGTGAAGATCACCAGCGAAGCGGGCGTGTTGGAAGTGCCTGTTTACCGCTACCCAGCTATCCGTCCCGATACGATCGCGATTCCTTTTGGTCAGGGCCACACTGCTTATGGTCAATATGCTGCAAATCGCGGTGTTAATCCCGCCGACTTGCTTGGTCAACATTTTAATGAAGCTGGCGATCTTGCGTTTGCTGGTATGAAAGTCAAGATCGAAAAGACTGGAAAGAAACAACCCCTTTCACGCCTTGAAAGTATTATGGGTGTCTACGGCGTGGGTCTTGGAGAGGAGCATTAATCATGATTAGACCTGAAGAAATTAAGATGAGCGCTGAACATGTCGGTAAGTGGGGCATGGTCATTGATCAGGATATTTGCACAGGCTGTCAGGCTTGTGTAGCCGCGTGCGCAATGGAAAATAATATTTCATTCGTCGGCGAAAAAGACTCTGGCTATGGCCGTTCCATGCATTGGATTCGCATTGAACGCTTTTGGGAGGGTGAGTATCCTGAAGTGAAGATGACGCCCAATCAGCCAATGCTTTGCCAGCAATGCAATAGTGCAACCTGTGAACCTGTTTGCCCGGCTTTTGCAACGGTTCATTCACAGGCTGAGCAATTGAATTTGCAAATCTATAATCGTTGTGTCGGTACGCGTTACTGTGGTAATAACTGCCCTTATCAGGTGCGTTCCTTCAACTGGCGTGATTATGAACGCCCTGAACCTTTGTCGAATCAATTGAATCCTGATGTCACCGTGCGCCGCCGTGGTGTGATGGAAAAATGCACCTTCTGTATTCAGCGCATTCACAAGGCTCAAGATAAAGCTAAATCAGAAGGCCGCGAAGTAGTAGATGGTGAATTCACTACTGCTTGCGCACAGGCCTGCCCGGCAAGCGCCATCACCTTTGGCCGCGTCGATGATCCTGAATCGCTTGTCTCGCAATTAGCTCAACGCGGTAATGGTCTGAAACATCTTGAAGAACTTGGCACAGTACCAAATGTGACCTACTTCAAGGGAGGGTAATTATGGCTGGATATAACAAAAAAGAAGAACATGCTCACGCCAAGGCTGAATCTCATAACCATGGTGAAGAGCACTTCCGCGAAAAGCACTTAATGCTTGATCCGCTTCCCCGCGGACAGATGAACGACATGGTTATGGAATCCATGTACGTTACCTCATGGAAATTCTGGGCTGTGTTCGCAGCCTTGAGCGTGATCGTGGCCTATGGTCTGTTCTTTTCCTGGGGCAAAATGATCGCTGAAGGTCTCGGTATCGCTGGTGTGAACCGCCCGTCTTACTGGGGAATCTTCCTCGTCAACACCGTCTTCTGGATCGGTATCAGCCATGCAGGTACATTCATCTCTGCCATTTTGCGTGTGTTCAAAGCGGAATTCCGCCGCCCGTTCACCCGTGCCGCAGAATTGATGACCACCTTTGGTCTGGTGCAGGCTGGCTTTAGCGTGTTCATGCACATGGGCCGTGTTTGGCTTTCCTACTGGCTTATGCCGTATGCAAATCAACGTATGTTGTGGCCCAACCTGCATTCACCCCTTACATGGGACTTGCTGGCAATCACCACATACTTGCTTTCCTCTACCATGTATCTCTTCCTGCCGCTTATTCCTGATGTTGCCATGGCGCGTGATCGTTCCACTGGCTGGCGTAAGACATTCTACAAAATACTGGCGCTTGGCTTCCGTGGTACTGAAGGCGAGTGGGCACATTTACGCAATGCGATGAACATCTTCGCCTTTGCCATTATCCCGGTTATGTTCTCGGTACATACCATCGTCTCCTGGGACTTTGCAGCCGCCACACGCCCGGGTTGGAACTCCTCGATCTTCGGTCCATACTTCGTTGTAGGTGCTTTGCATTCAGGTATGGGCGCGGTCATCATGGTACTTGCTGTTGTACGCGGCACAATGAAGAATATGAAATACTTCATTCGCGCTGAACATTTTGACGGCATCGGCAGGCTTATGCTCATCATCTCGATGGCTTGGGCTTACTTTTTCTTCAATGATTATATGGTGCAATGGTATGGCGGCGACAAATGGACGCAGCAGCTTTTGCACTTCCATGAAGCCGGTCCGATGGGCTGGATGTGGTTTGCCATGTTGATCTTCAATGTAGCTATTCCATGGGCTGTTTTATGGAATCAAAAATGGCGCTCCACACCCTGGATCGTTTTCGTTGTTGGTTTCTTGATCAATATCGGCATGTGGTTTGAGCGTTATATTATTGTTCCTATTTCTCTTAGCATCAACCGTATGCCCTTCACGTGGCGCCTTTACGCGCCCGGTGTGGAAATTCCACTTGGAATTGGAACATTAGCCTTCTTCATCCTGCTTTATATGGCGGCTTCCCGTTTGATCCCTCTCATTCCTGTTTGGGAAGTGCAAGAAGGCCAGATGGCGCACGAACTTAAGAAATTTGGACGCGAGACCGTTGTATCGGTCAGCGAATTGGAATAGGTGACTCACATGGCTGACAATATTTCCAGCAAAGAGAATTCTGGACAGGTGTCCCTGTTAGCGGTCTTTCCTGACCTCGCACCTGCTGCGGACGCGATTGACCAACTCCGCGCTTTGGGCCTTTCCGACGATCACATGAATGTCATCTCTGGCATTCCTGTCACCGAAGCCATGCTCGGGCGCCCCGCCCAGTGGACGAATGTTCCCCGCCTCGCTGGCGGTGGTGCAGCTCTGGGCTTTTTAGCCGGCGCATTTTTGGCTTTTGTCACACCCTATCTGTACCCAGTTCCAATTCAGGTGGGCAGGCAAGCCTTTATTCCCGGTCCTCCCACTGTTGTTGTGTTGTTCGAGTTAACCATGCTCGGTATGTTACTCTCAACTTTCCTCGGCGTGTTTCTTGATAGTTATTTCCCCAACTATCGCCCGATGGAATATGTGAAGGAAATCAGTGACGGAAAAATTGCCATCTTCTTTATTTGTCCAGAAGAGAGCAAGGATAAATTTACCAAAGCCATGACCGCCCTCGGCGCGGAAAAGGTTGAGGTTGCGGAGGTAGAGCACCTATGAGATTGTTCAAGCAGCTCGTAGTCGTATTTGCAGTACTCGGCGTTGTTATCGGCGCTTTGGCAGTATTTGCTTTTGACGTGATTAAGATTGACTGGGTTGTCTTTATGGAAATTCAGGATTCCTATGGCACGCAGGAAAACCCCCTGGCAGTCCCTGCACAATCCATTCCAGTGGAAGGCGCGGCCTACATCCCAGGTAATGGAGCACCGACCAATCCGGTCCCCGCTGACGAAATTTCCATTGCGCGTGGTGCGGAACTCTTCACAATACATTGTGTGATGTGTCATGGAGCTACCGGCGAAGGGAATGGAACCGTTTCTGCCTTCCTGGTTAAAAAGAAACCTTCCAACCTTGGCAGCGATCTGGTTCAAGATAAAAGTGACGGCACTCTTTTCCTTTCCATCTCCAATGGTGTTTTTAATCCGAACAACTCGCTTTTTCCTGATGTTGAGTTCTCTGGTCAAATGCCGCCCTTGAGTGAGAACCTTACCGTCCGCGAACGCTGGGACGTAATCAATTACATCCGCACGCTCAAAGTTGTAGTACAACCGTAAGGAAGGTCTTTGATGAAAGACGATGTACGTAAATATATTTATGGAACGATCGTAGTGTTCCTTGTGGGTGTTTTTATCTGGCTTAGTATCGTTTACGTGTCAGCTTGCGGGGTTACACTCTCTTGCAACCAGGCAGCGCAGCCAGTTGATCGCACTCCCATCCCAACCTTAATTCCTGCAACGCTCCCCGCGATGGATATGAGCAATGGACAACAAGCCGCATCTGATCGTGATGCATGTCGCGTTGTTGCCACTGATCTGGTGGGTGCGTGGGTCTCTGCAAATTCACCTGAAACTGACTCTTTCCAATTTGTTGACGCAAATGGAAATAATTGTGAAGCAACCTTTGCTGATGTTGAACCGCTCTTCAATGAACCCAATCTTTGGAATTCCGGCTCATTGGCTTGCGTCTCATGTCATTCAGTGGATGTGGCGATTTCTCCCGCCCAGTTAGACCTGAGTAGTTATGCCGGCATAATCGCAGGCTCCCGCCGTGCTGATGCTGAATCCAAGGGCACAGACATCCTTGGCGCTGGTAATTGGGAGAAATCATTATTGTATGATTTCCTCGTCACCAGCAAAGCGGATGTGCCCGGTCATACCGAAGCAGTTTCCTTCGCCTCATTTGTCTTTGCAGGGAAGCCATTGCCTGTTCCAACACCAACACCGTAATTTAAGATATTTATGAAATAGACCTGACAATTTGTCAGGTCTATTTTTTTCTGTTTTTACTGGGAAGATTTATCGCCAACAAAAAGACGTCCCTGAAAAGGGACGTCTTTTTGTTGGCGGAGAGGGCGGGATTCGAACCCGCGAACCTTTGTGGGTTACACGCTTTCCAAGCGTGCGCGCTAAGCCAGACTACGCGACCTCTCCATTTCTCTACTTGAGCGGGCGAATTATACCACGTGTTATTGAGGTGGCAATATTTAAATTTGCAGCCTGTGTCAAACCAACCACACTCTTTGCGGCAAAAACAGCATACTTTTTTAAATTTGGATCTGTTTCCCAATGACCGCATATTCCAATATGTGTTCCGTGTGGAGGTAATAGATCAGTCGGGATGATGATGAGCGCGGATTGATTTGAAAGATAATCCAACGAAGAAAAAACGGATGTTTGGGAAGTAAGCGATTCGAGGTAATGAATAAGATGAATATCTGCCAGACTGTGGACGCTTTGGTTAAAGAGACCCTGATGAAAGTTCGGCATCCAATCGAGAAACAGGTCTTTTTCACGCATAATATTTACAGATGTTCCCGCATCGAAACGAATTAAGATTTTGTCGCTATCCGGAGTGCAGGAAAAAGCATTAAATACCGGTGGGGTTTGGCTTGTGGCGCGTGTGATTAAGGTTCCACACAGGATCAGGGCAATGAGAAGCGCGCCAAATACCGCAGTACTATTTGACTCTTGAAACTTCAGGTTGGACTGGGCAAATAGACCGATTTTTATGCGGCTTACAATGAGGGAGAGTCCCATACCGGGTAGAAGACCAAAAATCCCGATGGAGGCGGCGTAAAGGCGCACTCGATACGCATCAGTAGGCGGCACAAATGGGACCGATGCCAGGACACCAAAAGTCGCCATGATAACGAGTCCGCTAAAGGGATCATCTGGTTTGCGAGACCATTTCAGAATACCTAATATGCATAACGTATATATTATCCAGCGAGTGATCGTATTGACGACAGCATTTTCGCCGCCAAGAAATGAAAAAGCGCCGTATACAGTGTCGGAGAAAAACATTGACCAGCCGTATAAGATACCCTTGATAAATAAAGCAGGGCTGTGAATAATAAGGTCGAATGCAAGGCGGTAGATGGCTTGAGATTGTTCCGGGTTTTGTAACAAAAAAACTTCAGGGTGTTTTTCAAAAATGTAGGTATATGACTTTCCGCCTGAAGCTAGTCCGTATAAAGCCCATGAGAAGTTGGAAAATGCCGTTCCAGACGGTCCTGCCAATAATCGAATGAAAAATGAATTCAAGGCAAAACTTGCAAGAATTACAATTACTCCCAAAAATAAAACCTTGATTGAGATATATTCATTTGTTTTTTTGAACACCCACCCCAGCCACAATAATATGAAAGGCAGGGTAAACATGGCGCCCGGACGGATATTGAGTGAAAAAGCAATCACAAATAAGCCAAAAATTGCCAGATATTGAGAGTTCTTTTCCATTCCTCGCCAGATCAGTCCTATTCCAAGCATCCCGATCGGAACGCCAAGCGTTTCAGACAGACTCGTTCCTGAATGATGTCTGAAATACAGAAAAAGAATGACAAGCAGAAAGACAGCTGTTTCTGCACCATGTGTGCGTTGAATCTCGCGCACACTAAAGTAAATGGTGATCGCCGCGATCAGAGTAATAATTGCCAGACTGAACATAATAAAACGATGCATCTGTTAAGGGGACGAGTCCGCTAATGGCAACCGACTGTGACTGTCCCGAAGCCCACAGCCCTGCCAGCGGCATCGCAAAAAGTGAAAGAGTGACAGCCATCCCAATAAAATCTCCCACGCGGTTTGGGATGCGAAATGCAAGATATAGGATTAATCCTGTGGCAGGAATCACCAATCCGAAACCGGTCCGTAACGCCATGCTCATCGGACGCAGAAAATTGGGTGAACGATTTATCAGGATCAGGCTAAAAATAACGATTGATATAAGGAGAAAGATCGCCTGCCAAAGGTAGGGGGATATTTTGTGAGTAAATTTATTGTTTTTCATTGATGAATAAAATTATACCCTGTTGATAAAAAGAAAATACCATCCGCTTAGTGGATGGTATTTTGGATGCTCAGTCTGTTGAAGCCTGAAGTGGTAAAGGCGGCGAACTTTCATTTCTATTTTGCTCAACATTCATAATGATTGGTGTGAAGAATCCACCAATGCCCATCAGCAGAGTGGCGATACCTGCAACCCAATACCATGTCCGAATCCCAATCACATCAGAGACAGGCCCGGCGAATGCCAGACTCAGCGGCGTCATGATCGTGGCCAGACTCATTACAACGCCCATAACACGGCCCTGCATCTCAGGTTTTACAGAAGCTTGAAGAATGGCCCCCAGCGGACCGTTCACAATAGGATTGGTAATGCCGGATATGGTCATGCCCACGACTGCCAGCCAGAACATGTTTGCAGGAGCAAATCCAACAATTGTGATGCCCACGCCAATCCCGATGATACCCACCATTGCGGTGATGATATTTTTCTTGAAACCGCCCCATACACTCAGCAGGATTCCGCCGATCACCATGCCAAACGCCCAGATCGAATCCATCAGGCCAAATTCCAGCGCGCCCAGCCCAAAATGTTTTGTGACCAGCAATGGCATCAGTGAACCGGTTGGTGTAAGAAGAAAATTACATGCCAAAGCCAGAGCAATGACCGCCATTAATCCCGGCCACGACCTGATGTATTGAATGCCTTCTTTCATATCTTCCCAAACACTTGTCTTGTGTTTTCCCTCTTCGGTCAATTCGCGCACAGGCTGTGGAATGGACAGGAACAATAAGGGCAAGACGCCGAACAAAGCGGTCACGATGTCGATAAATAAAACACTTTGCATTGGCATAATACCAAGCAGCAATGCACCGGTGGGAGGCGAAACAATATTGATCGCTGCGCGCAAAGTTTGGTTGATGCCCGAAACACGTGTCAACTGATCTGACGGCACCAACAACACGGTGGAAGCTCCAAGCGCAGAGTGATGGAAGACATCACCAACCGAGCGCACGAACATCACCAAATAAATATGCCAGACTTCGATCTGGCCTGTATAAAATAGATAAACCAGCACAGCCGTTGAAGCGGCTATTCCCACATCAGCCACGATCATGATCATCCGGCGGTTCCAGCGATCCACCAATGCGCCAACTAGCGGACCAAGGATAACCTGCGGCAGCATCGCCACCAGTGTCGCCATCGCCAGGACTGTGGCAGAGCCCGTCTTTTGTGTTAAGTGCCAAACCAGCGCAAACTGCACCAGTCCGCTTCCAAAAAGTGAAACAGCCTGTCCAGCAAAAATAGTGTAGTACTTCACAGCCCATCGTTGGGGGATAGGTTGATTAATATTATCCATTTTACCTCCAGAAAACATAAGTCTTGTTTGTAAATATCAATATATTATACAGAAATGTTTACAAATGTCAATAATTTTTTAATAAAATGAATAAAAAGGCCTTTCCCGCGTTGATTTTCTTGATTTAAGGTTAATATTTTTGAACTTGATAGATATTGGCTGGCCCCTTCTGTATAATTGGATAATCTCACTTTAGGAGTTGTTTATGAAGACGTTCAAACGCATCCTTCTTGGACTTTTAGCTGTTCTGGCGATTCTGATTCTTTTCCTTCCCCTCAGCATTTTTACAGACTCGCTCCTCGGCGCGAGTCGTCTCGACGCACTGGTGAACACCACAGTCCCCGGCCTAAACGGCGGACCTGACGTACGGGCTTATGTCGCCAGACCAGAAGGCGAAGGACCATTCCCAACCGTCATCATGATTCACGAATTCTTTGGCTTGCGCGAATCCATCATCGGCAAAGCGGATTTGCTGGCGAAAGAAGGCTATATAGTCATTGCGCCAGATACTTTTCGCGGCTCAACAACTTCATGGATCCCGCGTGCCATTTATCTCGTGAGTAATACCAAACCGGAAGATGTCAATGCCGATCTGGATTCCATATATGCCTGGCTTGAAACCCAATCAGATGTGGATGCAAACCGCATCGCGATTGCAGGATTCTGCTACGGCGGGCGGACCTCACTCGTGTACAGTTTGCACAACAACAAACTGGCCGCGACAGTCGTGTTTTATGGCTCACCTGAAACAGACCCCGAAGTCCTAAAGAATTTACCAGGTCCCATCTTGGGGATTTTCGGCGATGCAGATCAATCGATTCCTGTGGAAGAAGTGCGGACTTTCGATGATGCACTCACTGATGCTGGCGTAACCCATACAGTATCCATTTACGCCGATCAACCACATGCCTTTGTTGAAGATGTTGCAGGAATTCAAGCCGGTGGGGCGCAGGGCAAGGCGTGGGCAGAGATGCTGGAATTCCTTGATGAAAACCTCAAGAATGCGCCCTCATCACGCAATGGGAAATCCATTTCTTATGCAGCAGAATTTGACTGGTATTACTACGCCATGCTTGCTTATGAACACGCATTTGGTTCAGCCAGTCACCAGCACCATTAATATATGATACAAAGAGAGTTGGGATGCTAATTGGCGTTCGACCCTCTTTGCATCATTGCTTTACAATAAGGCCGGAGATAATAATATGGAAACATTCATCAATCAACCAAAACACATTCCCTTCTTTCTAAAACTTGGCATCTTAATTTCAGAAAGAATAACCGGCAAAACCATGCTCCCCGCGCGGATATTAGCCTGGTACCCCAAAGCCGCCATCGGCTCAGGCATCATGGAAGCACTGGTAGCCCACGAAGACGGGCAAATGAATCAGCGTATGCTCAAACTGATTCGGATGACGGCGTCACATGCAGCGGCCTGCCCGTTTTGCATTGACATGAATTCATATGAGCACCGCCAGCATGGAATCACAGACGAAGAAGCCGAAGCCCTACGCGGAGATATTGATGCGGTTACTACTTTTTCAGAACGTGAGAAACTGGCCATCGTTTACACACGCGTCATTTCGCAAACACCATTGAAATTCCAGCCTGATCTGGTGGAGCGGGTTAAATCTGCTTTTACAGAGCGAGAGTTTGTCATTCTTGCCAGCACAGCCGCGCAAGTCAATTATTGGGCGCGATTAATTCAGGCGCTGGGGATTCCGCCCGCAGGGTTTGGGAGTGAGTAAAGAGGGAAACGAGTAAACAACGAAATAGGTAAACAGGTAAATAAGGAAACAAGTAAAGAAAAAGACCTCCGAGCCATATCGACTCAGAGGCCTTCAATTTGTATACCTGTCTACTTGCTTACTTGTCTACTTTACTACTTCCCAAGTTTCTTTTTCAACGCCTCGGTCAAAGCTGGGACAATCGCAAACAGGTCACCAACTACGCCATAGCGTGCCACTTTAAAGATCGGTGCATCAGCATCTTTGTTGATGGCTACGATGACTTTTGCATTGCGCATACCAACAATATGTTGAATGGCGCCAGAGACACCGCAGGCAATGTACAGATCGGGCGAAACGACTTTACCCGTTTGACCCACTTGATGTGAATAGGTGATGTAACCAGCGTCAACTGCGGCACGTGAAGCGCCGACTGCGCCGCCGAGCAGGGAGGCGAGGCCGCCGATCATTTCGAAGCCTACTTTGGCTGTGGCGGCTTCATCCAGGCCTAGAGACGGGTTGTTTGACACTCCGCGCCCGCCAGAGACGATGATTCCGGCGTCGCCGAGGTTTACTGCGGATTCAGAGGCTGAGTAGCCTTGTACTGTTGTGAGTGCGTCTGCTTTGGCTTCACCTTTGGTAAGTGTGCCTGGTTTGCCCGCCACTTGTTCTGGTTTGGGGTAAGCGCGCCCAGGGATGGTGGCCATAACCGGCTTGCCTGCGCAAACGGTTTTCTCTAAAACTTTGCCTTCATAAATCGGGCGGGTGGCGATCAACTGCGCACCGTTCATTTCAAATTTTGTAACATCGGTCAACACGCCTGTGTTCAAATCCACGGCAGACATGGCAGCCAACTCACGGGTTCGAGTGGTTGAAGGAAACAGAATCAGGTTTGGGGTAGAGGAAGAGGCGAGCGCCGAAAGGGTGGAGGCATACGGTTCAGCGCGGTAATCTGTCAGCGCTGAATCATCCACAACGATCACTTCATCGGCGCCATATTCAAAAGCGGCTTTTGTAATTTCATCGAACCCTGAACCAAAAACAAGAGCGGTGGCTGTGCCGAAAGTTTTTGCGAGGCCGAGCGCTTCCCATGATGCGGGCTGCACTTCGCCTTTGAAGTGGTCAATATAAACAAAAGTTTTCATAGCACTTTCTCCGCGAGAATTTTGTCGGCGAGTTTTTCGGCGATCTCGGCCGGGGTTTCGCCGGCGATCATTTCTACTGTGGTTTCGCGCGCGGGCGGGTTCATCAACTCGGTGCGGGTGATGATGGCTGCGGGCGCGGCGGCGTTAATATCCGCGAGCGACCAAACGGGGATGGTGGCCTTCGATGCTTTGCGGATGCCCATGAAGGATGGGTAGCGCGGTTCGCCAATACTTTGGACGACGCTCAGTACGGCAGGCAATTTTGCGTTGACAATTTGCCGGCCTTCTTCGATGACTCGTTCAACGGTCACGCTTCCACCGTCGACTTTGATCTGGCCGGCCAACCCAAGCATTGGCCACCCGAGAACACGGGCGGTCTGCGCGGGGGTCAGGCCTGCGCCGTTATCAAGGGTCTGACGGCCGAAGACAACCATGTCCGCGCCGCCAACTTTGTTGATGGCGGCCGCCAGCACACGCGCCGCTCCGACGGTATCTAATTCGGCAAGCGCTGCGTCTGAGATGAGCACAGCTTCATCTGCACCCATGGCGAGGGCGTGTTTGAGCGCGTCTTTGGCTGATTCAGGGCCGACGCACAGTACAGTGACTGTGCCGCCTGATGCTTCCTTCTGTTGAAGCGCGCCTTCCACTGCATATTCGTCGAACGGGTTGATGACCAATGGCGCATCGCCCCAGGATACTTTCCCGTCTGCGGCCGTTACTTTGGCTTCAGAGTCGGGCACTTGCTTGATACATGCGATGATTTTCAAGTTGCTTCTCCTTGATTTGAATTCTTTTGTTACGGTTTACTTTTACTAACTCCGTGAGGTTAAACAATTATCTGCCAGCCATATAAGCCATAACTACAAAAACATCAGCACCGACTACCGCCACAAATCCAATTACGCTGAAAAGCTTTTGTTCCACCTCCCAGCGCTTGCGATTTTCCAGCCGTTTAATGAAGAATTCCTTGAATGGCATAAGAGAGCGGGTGAGGCTGTTGTAAATATCCTGATAGTAGGCTTCTGTTTTGAACCAGAGTTTGTAAGTGTTAGAAAGGAATATTAAACTGAACATCAGGAAGAGGATTACAAATCCGAGGGGCGGTTGGGTGGGAGTTGACATTTTTATTGTTGTGACAGACTTCCGAAGTCTATGGCTTTTTTTATCTAAAAGTGGTGAAACTGATAAGTTTTCCCGATTTCAATTCGAGTTCACAGGCGTGGCCGTTAAGCGTGTAGGCAGATAATGTGTATCCATCTTCATTGAGCTTGACACGTGTAAAGAAAGTATTTGGGTCAGGCTTTTCAGCCTGCCAGATGATCTTTCCATCCAGTCCGATCAAATATAGATTGGACTCGCTGTACGGAAATTTGATAGCGCTTTCCAATATGATCATCCCGGCGCTGACCTGGATCACTTTTTCAACCTTGGTGTGTAATGGGTTTACATCCATATTCATGTTTGATTTATCCTTGCCGTTTTTTTGTCCATTATAAAGGGTAACTATCGGGGCGAAGTCTATTTATGCTGGCTATGTATATTTGAATTATATCCCAGAATAAATCAGCCTACCGAGCGGTAGGCTGATTTATTCTGGGATATTTCTTTCCTTGATTCATATGGAATATTAATGTCGCTTTGTGTAACTTATTTTGTATGCCTACATCTATACATAAATCAAATTTTTGGAGGTATGAGATGTCTGACCAGAAAGTTCAACCCAAAGTAGTGGTGTTTAGCACACCTACCTGTTCGTTTTGTACCATGGCGAAGAAATATTTTCGTGATAAAGGTATCAAGTTTACTGATATTGACGTGAGTCGTGATCAGGCAGCCGCGCGTGATATGGTGCGTCGCTCAGGTCAAATGGGCGTTCCTGTTATTGATATCGGCGGCAAGATCATAGTCGGCTTTAACCGTCCGCAAATTGACCAACTGCTTAGTATTAAATAATTGGAGGATAAAATGGCAAAAAATAATAACATTCAGCCGCTTGGAACACGTATTCTTATTCGTCCTCTGGAGCAGGAATCCAAGACGAATTCAGGTTTGTTTTTGCCCGAAACCGCAAAAGAAAAGCCGCAGACCGGCGAAGTGGTTGCCATCGGTGATGATGAAGGCATAAAATTAAAAGTGAAGGACAAGGTTTTGTTCGCCAAGTATAGCGGCACCGAATTCAAATTCGACGGAACTGATTATCTGTTGCTTGAAGTGAACGATGTTTTGGCCCGCCTGAATTGATTGTGAAAAAATAAAAAAAGCCCGGCGCATATTTCGATTTGCGTCGGGCTAGAGGATGGGGGAGTCTTCCATCATTTCTTTTGAACTCCCATGTTGTTGAGTTCGTCCGGGTTGTACTGGGCTACGAACAAGTCCGAGCCGGCCAGGACGAGCAACAGGATACAAACAACTGCTGCGAATACAAACATGTCTAACTCCTTTCTGCATGATAGATACTATAACGATTTTGGAAACAAAAAGATACTCCCCTAACAGTACTGTAATGGTTCCACAATACAATTTTGAAAGGGTAAAATCGAGACGCCCGACCTTCCAGATTTGTTCCCGTATTCGGTTTATATACGCAGGCTTAACATGAAAGATGCGAAGTGAGCGATTTTGCTAATTTTGAGAAAGCCATCCCTCAAACCTCGCAGGATATTTGACAAAACAAGCGTTTGGGATAAAATACATCTCGCACTACCCAAGCCGAAGTGGCGGAATTGGCAGACGCGCTACGTTCAGGTCGTAGTGGGCTAACGCTTGTGAGGGTTCGACTCCCTCCTTCGGCACAAAAGAGATCCGCGCAAGCGGGTCTCTTTTGCATTTAATCAATTTATGCAGTACTTTGTAAGGAACCTTTATGGCTGAAGAAAACATAGTCCCCGCAAATACAGGAAACATCGAAAGCGTTGATATTGATTCGCAGATGCGCACTGCGTATCTCGATTACGCCATGAGCGTGATCGTGGCGCGTGCTCTGCCAGATGCCCGTGACGGTTTGAAACCTGTCCATCGGCGTATTTTATTCGCCATGCATGAACTGGGTATGCGTTCGAACTCGGCTTATAAAAAGTCTGCTCGTATCGTGGGTGAAGTGCTGGGTAAGTACCATCCGCATGGTGACTCGGCTGTATATGAGTCTATGGCACGCATGGCTCAGGATTTTTCCATGCGCTATCTGCTCGTGGATGGTCAGGGTAACTTTGGGTCGGTTGATGGTGACTCCCCAGCGGCCATGCGTTATACCGAAGCGCGTTTGCAAAAAATGGCCGAAGAAATGCTGGCCGACCGCGAAAAAGATACCGTGGATTTCGGTCCCAACTTTGACGATTCACTCGAAGAGCCGCTTGTTCTTCCGGCGCGTTTACCGAATCTTTTATTGAACGGTTCATCAGGTATCGCTGTGGGTATGGCGACTAATATCCCACCGCAAAATTTGCGCGAATTGGTTGGCGCGATCAATTATCTGATCGATAATTACGACACGATCGATGACATCACCGTGGACGACCTGATGAAGTTCGTACTCGGCCCTGATTTCCCGACTGGCGGCATGATCGTCGGGACGGAGGGAATTCACTCGGCGTATGGAACAGGCCGCGGCCGCATCGTGATGCGCGGTATTGCTCACATCGAAGAGACAAAGGCCGGGCGTTATCAGATCAACATTACGGAGATTCCGTATCAGGTAAATAAATCCACTTTGATCGAGCGCATCGCAGAACTGGTGCGTGACGACAAGATCGATCAAATCTCGGACCTGCGGGATGAATCTGACCAACGCGGTATGAGCATCATCATTGAGTTGAAACGCGCCGCGCAGCCCAAGAAGGTTCTTAATCAACTTTATAAATATACAGCTTTGCAGTCCACGTTTGGCGTGCAAATGCTCTCTCTGGTGGATGGGGAACCGCGCACGTTGACCCTCAAGCGCATGTTGCAGATATTTATCGAACATCGCCAGACTGTCATCACCCGCCGTTCGAAATTTGAACTTGCCAAAGCACAAGCTCGCCTGCATATTCTCGATGGGTATCTGACCGCACTCAACAGCATTGATGCCATTATTAAAGTGATCCGTGAAGCTGAAGATGCAGATACGGCCAAAGCCAATTTGATGAAGCGCTTCAAGTTGAGTGAACTGCAAGCGCAGGCGATTTTGGACATGCAATTGCGTAGACTGGCTGCACTCGAGCGTTGGAAGATCGAAGAAGAACATAAACAAGTACGCGCGATTATTGAAAACCTTGAAGATCTGCTTGCACACCCCAAGAAGATTCTCGCGTTGATTCAATCTGACTTGAACGAACTTGCCGAAAAATTTGGCGATGAACGCCGCACACAGATCTCAGCGGAAGCCAAGGAAGATATTCACGATGAAGACCTCGTTGCAGATGAAGCTGTATTGATCAGCCTCACCGAGCGCGGATATATCAAACGTGTGGCTGCCACGGCCTTCAAGTCACAGAGTCGCGGCGGACGGGGGGTGATGGGTCACACCACCAAGGATGAGGATGAAGTTGTGATGCTCATCCCGGCCCGCAGTTTGAATACCATGTTGTTCTTCTCTGATAAAGGCAAAGTGTATTCTGAGAAGATCTATCAAATTCCAGATTCAGACCGCGCGACAAAGGGAATTCCATTGGTCAATGTATTATCTCTTGAACCCAATGAAAAAGTGACAGCCGCCATGGCGGTGGGAGAATTCTCGGCGCGTAATTATTGTATGATGATGACCGCACGCGGCAAGATCAAACGTGTAACGATGGAAGAGTTCGCATCGGTGCGTCCTTCTGGGTTGATCGCCATGTCTTTGGAAGAGGGTGATCATTTGGGTTGGGTGCGCCAAACTTCAGGCAAGGATGAGATCATCATTGTCACCGAAAATGGACAGGCATTGCGCTTTAGTGAGGATAAAGTCCGCTCGATGGGACGTCAGGCCGCGGGCGTACAGGGAATTCGCCTTGCGAAAGATGATTCCGTGACCAGTATGGATGTGGTTGAAAAAGACGGCGCGTTACTGGTTGTGACAACTCGAGGTTTTGGCAAACAAACTCCGCTGAAAGATTATTCCGCGAAGGGACGTGCCACAAGCGGTATTTCCACCATCGACCAAAAAGCTCTGCCCGAAGTTGGCAAGATCGCCGCGGCACGTGTGGTGCAAAATGCAGACGACCTGACCATTATGACTTCCAATGGCGTTACCTTGCGCATGAAAGTGAAGGATGTTAAACAATCCGGCCGCGCTACAAAGGGCGTACATTTGATCAAGCCGAATGAAGGCGATAGTGTTGCTTCTGTGGCTCGCACCTCTGCTGAAGATCTAAAGAAGGTGGGCGCGCAGCTTAGCGAGAGCACTGAAAAAGAGGAAGCACAGCCCAAGTTGGTATAAGTAAAACAGGCGGGCCATTGCCCGCCTGTTTTTTTAGCCAAAAGAGTGCGGTTAGAGCCCGCGTTTTTTTATTTTAGAACGCAATTTTTCCCAGGACAAGCAGTGCCATTGTGCCAATGACACATACCGCCAGCATGAGCATAAAAGTAATTACAAAGCGCTGCATGGCTGTCATACCCAAAAAGCGGCTCGACCTGGCACGTCCGCTGGGAGCCAAATCAAGAGCGGGTTGGAATTTAGCTTCTTCTTCGTAGAATGGACTGGCTGCTGCATCTTCACGGAGATTATCAAACATAGTGACCTCTTTTATTTTTTTGAAATTTAATAACTCATCGCGCCCGGCCTCACTACATCCCCGAAGCGGACTATTACGGACAGTTGTCATGAGCCGCGCAGACGCAAACTTCCATCTGACTCAAGCCCCATCAATTCACCTGTGATGGGAGATTCGTCTCCTGCGTGGATTTGAACCTGCTCGCCGCGAAAGGCCAGCATCTCCTCCCAGGCTTTAATCAACTCATTGGAAGCCATACGTTTGCGCCAATCGATAAACGCATTCAAGATGCCAAAGAGAATCTCCTCGCGTGCGGGAGGTTCCTTTCCAATTTCATCTTCAAGGCTGGTGGCTGGAAATTGTAATACTTCAACGGGCGGCACCGATGATTTGTAGACATTAATTCCCATGCCAATCACTAATGAATCTATATCATTGCCTGACCAGACAGTTTCGATCAGGATGCCTGCTGTTTTTTTTCCATTAACCAAAATATCATTCGGCCATTTGATGCGCGGAGCGAGACCCAGCATGGAACAGGATTCTGCCATTGAAAGCGCAGCCAGCCCAACGGTCCGCGAGAGATGCGGGCGCAGGGCGGCGGTGGGGCGCAGGATCAGGCTGAAGGCCAGTCCACTGTCTTTTGGGGTGAACCATTTACGGTCGAGTCAGCCGCGGCCCTGAGTCTGTTCATCCGCAAGGACGATGGAAAGATCAGGTGCGCCTTCCGCAGCCCAGGCCAGCGCTTCGTCATTGGTGGATCCGATGGAATCAAAATAGCGCAGGCTGCTGATGTTTAATTTCGAGAGAGTTTTTTTGAGGGAGTGTTCGTTCATGTAAATTAAAATCCTAAAGGTCTTTAAGACCTTTAGGATTTATTTCTATTGAACAATGCTATATGGATTAACGTTCGAGCCGCCGATGCGCACTTCAAAATGCAAATGCGCGCCGAAGGAATTACCTGTGTTGCCTGCTGCGCCAATGACCGCGCCCTGACCAACCGGCGTACACAAACCAACATTGATTACGCTTAAGTGGGCATAGACCGTTACATAGCCATTGCCGTGATCGATTTGCACCACATTGCCGTAGCCGTAATTCCAGCCGCCTTGCGCCATGGTGACAATTCCCGACCCGGCCGCATACACGGGTTCACCTTCATTGGCTTGAATATCAATACCGAGATGTCCGGGGCCGTAGCCGTTGCCCGAAATACTGTGCGAGTTTGCGGGCCAACCGAAGCCGCTTGCAACAGGTCCACCGCCGCAGGCATTCGTGGCGTTGGCTCCGCCGGTGCCGGTATCAGCGCCGCGTCCATTGGTGGCGAGATCCTGTTCCCATTGACGCAGGTCACGCGAGCCGCCAGGAATCATGACTGTTGTGCCCGGCTTTATTTTTGGGTCGGTTAGATCAACATTGTTTCCGGGGAAGGCAATGATCTCATCGGCCTCTGTATAAAATTCTTCAGCGACAGATTCAAACGTATCGCCATCCTGCCATTCATAATACAAACCGTCCACTGGCGGGATGGTTAATTCCATGCCGGGTTTGAGGTTATGCGGATTATCTTCCAGCTGTGTGTTGACGTAAAGAATCGTCTCTGATTTTAGTTTGTAGTCATCCGCGATGGAGATCATGGCATCGCCGCGCGAAACACGATAAATGACTGATTCATAGCGTGGTCTTTCGGGGATATTGGTGATCAACTGCAATTTGCGCGGAATGGATGAGACCCCGCTTCCATCTCCGCTGGTAACGGGTACGCCAACTTCAGGTTGACCAGCGCCCGCAACACTGGTGGGTTGCGCTGAGACAGTGATGCTTGCGGGACTTTAATTCTTATAAAGAATAGCCGAGCTTAATAAAGCGGCCACGATCAAGATTGTAGCAACCCAGCTGATGATTGTAAAACGATCCGCTTTGCCTTTGACGCGCGGCGCGGTTGGAGGTTCATTCACCGCAGAAATAACCTTTGGCTTGCGCTTTAGTTTTTGACCCAAAGCAGAAAAGAAGGGTCGTATGTTATCAATGAATTTTTTCATTCTCTAATTTACTCTGGAGTCAAACAACTTACTGTTTGACTAAAATTACGCATCCTTTGTTAGATTCTCAAGGAATTCTATATTATTCTTGGCGCGTTCCATGCGGGTGATGATGGCTTCGGTGGCCACGGAATTGTCCATGCCTGCGCCTTGCGGGGGAGGAGAGATCATCTGAATGAACATGCGGCGCATGAGCCAAACGCGCTGGAGAAGATCAGGTCCGAGCAGCAGGTCTTCGCGGCGGGTGGACGAACGTTCGATATCCACGGCGGGGAAGATGCGGCGTTCCTGAAGTTTGCGGGAAAGGATCAATTCCATATTGCCGGTGCCTTTGAATTCTTCGTACACCACATCATCGAGGCGGGAGCCGGTATCCACGAGGCAGGTGGCAATGATGGTCAGCGAACCGCCATCTTCCACGTTACGCGCCGCGCCAAAGAAACGCTTGGGAGGATACAACGCCGAAGGATCCATACCGCCAGAGAGTGTACGGCCTGAAGGATTGACGACCAGGTTATAGGCGCGGGCGAGGCGGGTGATCGAGTCCATTAAGATTACCACATGGCGACCGATCTCCACCAAACGCTTAGCGCGCTCTAAGGCCAGTTCCGCTGTGCGGACATGGGCTGTAACGGGCTCATCAAAGGTCGAAGCGACCACTTCCGCGTCTACGGAACGGTCCATATCGGTTACTTCTTCAGGGCGTTCGCCGATGAGAGCAATAATCAAATGCACATCGGGATATTTGGTTGAAATGGAATTCGCAATTTGCTTGAGAATTGTAGTCTTGCCCGCCTTGGGTGGAGAAACGATCAATCCGCGCTGGCCTCGTCCAATGGGTGCGATCAGGTTGATGAGACGAGGGGCGAGGGTGTCATGTTCAATTTCAAGATCAAAACGTACTTCCGGGAAAATAGGGGTGAGGTTTTCAAAAACAACTCTGCGTGAACTGCCTGTTTCTGGTTCCAGCCCATTAATTGATTCTACTTTGAGTAACCCGAAATGCCTTTCGCTTTCACGCGGCGGGCGGACTTGCCCGATCACGAGGTCACCTGCGCGCAGATCATATTTTCTTAATTGCGCCTGTGAGACGTATACATCCTGGTCGCTAATCCTGTAATTTGTGGCTCGCAGAAAGCCGATGCCTTCGCTCATGATCTCCAAAATGCCGCCGCGCAGTTCAATGCCCTCCTTTTGCGCCTCCGCCTCGCGGATCATCATCGCAAGGGATTCCTTCTTCAAGCGGTTGTAGCCAGGAATATTGAGGGTTTTTGCCATGCCGCGCAATTTTGACAGCGGTTCGTTCTCTAGTTCAAGTATTTTCATGTTGTGTTTTCTCTTGGATGGGATTGGAATGTAAATGCAAAGAACCAGCATCTTTTTAAAATGCCGGTGGATTTCCTTAGGATGTGATTGGTGAATCAGGGGTTACGGTCAATGTTCTCGTTACGCTTTCCGCATGTGGTGTAGATGATATGCGGCCATATAAATAAAATACTTTGTCAAACATCAGGGGAATTGACGGCATTATAGCACGCACATTAATAAGGTGCAAGCAGTTAATCAAGGATGCGGTTTTGATATGTCCACAAGCGTTGATATAAACCGTTTTCCCGAACTAGATTTTCGTGGATTCCGCGCTCCACAATTTGGCCGTGGTCCATCACCAAAATCTCGCCCATGTTTTCCATGCCCACCAAACGATGTGTGATGAGCAGCGAAGTTTTCTTTTTCATCAGATCGAACAAAGTTTCAAGCACCTGTTTCTCGGTCAACGGGTCGAGGTTGGCGGTGGGTTCATCCAAAATTAAGATCGGCGCGTCTTTGATGATGACGCGCGCAATCGCCAGCCGCTGACGTTCGCCGCCCGAAAGCCGCAAGTCCCTGTTCGCCGATCATCGTGTCGTAGCCTTTGGCAAACTCAAAATAAAGTCGTGGATTTGCGCGGCTTTGCAGGCTGCTTCCACTTCTTCTTTTGTGACTTTTCTGTCCACTGATCACTGACCACTGGCACAGTATCCACCACTTCAAATAACCTGCGCGCGGCTTCACGAGAGGAGTTCCACATTTGGGCGGCGAGGGGCAGCGGGGTGACGGCTTCAAAAGAGGCGAAAGTTAGCAATGTCAGCGAGGCGAGCATGGGGCCAGCGAGGTTGCCATTTGTTACTTGTGGGATGCACAGGAAGAGAACCGTCCACATGCCGAGGTTGGTGAGCAAGGTGGATAGGCCCGCGTGGAGACCTGTTACTTGTGCCATGCGGCGTTGAGCGTTGCCATAGTCAAGGCCGTTGGATGCGATTTGCTTCAAGCGTTCATCTGCGTGGCCGTAGGCGAGCAGATCGGCCATGCCTTGAATTCCGTCCACGAGGCGGGTGTGTAAATCTCCGCGCAGGGTGATCGTCTGTTCGGCGGATTTGCGGCTGGTGATCTGAGCGATGGCGGGGAGGACAATGCCGAGGCTGAGAAAAAATATCAGGAAAACAGGAGCAAGTATCGGGTAGAAAGAAGCGAGAAACATCGAAGTGAAAATGCCGACGATGGCAGCGGTCAATGGGGGAGAGACAACTCGAACGTAGAAATTTTCCAGAGTTTCCACATCGCCGATGATGCGGGCAAGTAGATCACCCGCGCGGAATTCCATCAGGCGGGCGGGGGCAAGGGGCTCAAGTTTTTCGTAGAACCAGACGCGTAGGCGCGAGAGCAGGCGGAAGGTGACGTCGTGCGAGACGAGGCGTTCGAGGTAGCGGAAGATGCCGCGCGTGATGCCGAAGAGCCGCGTGCCAACGACGGAGACGCCGAGATCTGCGACAGAGGTTGCGATGGCGGCGGTGGAGATGAGCCACGCGGATGTGCCCATGAGCGCGATGCTGGAGCCGATGGTGATGGAGCCGATGAGCACGGAGAGTGCGACGCGATGCCAGTTGCCGCGGAGGAAGGTGAGGAGACGGGAGGATAGGTTTGGTGATTGGTAGATTGGAAGAAGGTGATTGGTAATAATGGGTGAAGGTCGAAGGTCGAAGGTCGGAAGATTCGGATGGTGTGGTACTGACCTTTGACTTTTGACTTTCGACGTTTTTATAGGTTCTAACCATGCTCGCATACATGCCATTGTTCGCAAGCAGTTCGCTGTGTGTGCCTTGTTCGATGATGCGGCCTTTGTCAAGGACGATGATCTGGTCGGATTGGAAGATGGTGTTGAGGCGATGTGCGATGGTGAGGACGGTGCGGCCTTGCATTAATTTGCGCGTGGATTCTTCGAGCAGGGATTCGGTTTCAGGGTCAAGGCTGGAAGTGGGTTCGTCGAGGATGAGGACGGGGGCGTCTTTGAGGAAGGCGCGCGCAAGGGCTACACGTTGGGCTTGTCCGCTGAGAGACGGGCCCGCTTTCGCCGACGATGGTTTCGTATTTGTCTGGAAGCGAGTCGATAAACTCGTGAAGGTGCGCGGCTTGCGCGGCGATGATAATTTCTGCGTGAGTTGCGTCCGCTTTGCCGATGCGGATGTTGGCGGCGATGGTGTCGTGGAAGAGGTGCGGGCGTTGGGGAACCAGGGAGATGGAATGATGAATGGGGAGGTGATTGGGGATGAGTGAATTAGGGACGAGGGATTAGGTGATGAGTGAAACGTGAGGTCGCCTTGTGTGGGTTGAATGAAACCAAGTAATAGTTGGGCAAGGGTGGATTTGCCTGCACCTGTTTTTCCGACTAATGCAATTTGTTGTCCGCGTTGGATGGTGAGGTTGATATTTTCGAGCGCGGGAGTCGTCTCGCTTGCGTAGGTGAACGAAACATTTTTGAAGGTAATTGAAGATATTTCGGCAGACTGATTACTGTCCACTGTCCACTGCCCACTATCCACTTTTTGTATCCAAAATTTCATAAATCCGCTTCGCCGCTGTCGTTCCATTCATGCCTGCGTGGAATCTTGCGCCGAGGGCGCGGAGGGGCATGTAGAATTCGGGGGCGAGGACAAGGAGGAAGAGCGCGGGTTGAAAGTCCATTTTGCCGTAGAGCAGGCGGAAGCCAATCTCAACAGCGATGACGGCGGTGCTGAGGGTGGCGAGTAATTCGAGGGCGAGCGCGGAGATGAAGGTGATGCGCAACACGCTCATTGTGGTGTCACGGAATTTTTCGCTGACTTGTGCAATGGTTTGCGTTTGCGCTTTGGATTGGCCGAAGAGTTTGAGTGTGGTCAGTCCTTGCAGGCTGTCGAGGAAGTGGGCGCTCAAGAGGCGCAGGGTTTCGTATTGGCGTTTGGTGACAGCTTCTGCGCCTTTGCCGATCATGATCATAAAGAAGGGAATCAATGGCGCAGTGAGAAGAAGGATAATGCCGGAGAGCAGGTCAATGGGAAAAACAAAAATAAGAATGGAAAGGGGAACGAGTGTGGTGATAACCAGTTGGGGAAGATATTGGCTGAAATACGCGTCGAGCGCTTCAATGCCTTCGACTGCGGCGGCTGTCAGTTCGCCGGTGCGCTGTCCACGGGCGTAGGCGGGACCAAGTTTGAGGATGTGCGCGAAGAGACGGTTGCGCAAGTCCGTTTTGATCTTGACGGCGACGGCGTTTGCGGCGACTTCATTAAGCCAACTCATGAGGGAACGTCCGCTAATGGCGAGAAGGATGAAGAACAGCGGACGCATTACCTGCGCGAGTATCTGCTTATCAAAAAAAACAGCATTTATCACGCTGCTGAGGAGCCACGCCTGCCAGATCGTAAGCAGACCAGCTAACAGTCCAGAAAGAATCGTTAAGATAAGGGGAATGCGGGTGTCGCGGGTGAGAGTCAGAAGTCTGCGGTGCATAATGGGTTGAGTGTATGGTGATTAGATAAAACGTGCAAGGTGACAACGAGAAGTTGGAGAATGATTTATATTCTCCAACTTCTCTGATCTTTAATCCTGCGCGCCGATGATGATAATGCTGCCTGCACTGATGGGTTCTTCCACATCTACAGATTTGGTCAATGCGGCCTGAGTTCCCTGCCGTGCAAATTTATACATTAATCTAAACATGACAAGCGCGAGCACACTATACAGTAATGTAAAACTGACGAGGGTGGTTGAGACCATTACCACAGTGAGATTTGGCGAGACGGCTTGAGCCGTGGTAAGCAATCCCTGTACGATCCAGGGCTGACGTCCCATTTCAGTGGTGACCCAGCCAGCTACGCCGGCGATGAAGGGCAGGGGAATGAGATAGGCATCCACTTAAGCCATTTTATAAGTTTGGGTGACCAATTGCGCAACACAACGAAGAGGGCGAAGGCTGAGGCGAAAAGCATAATGACTTCCAAGCCAGCCATGATACGAAATGACCAATAGGTGACAACCATCAGCGGAACGTAGTCATTTGGGCCGTAGCGTGCTTCATATTCCGCTTGCAGTTGGTTGACGCCCTGTATTTCACAATCGAAGTTATTGCAGGCCAGGAAACTTGTCAGGTAGGGAACGCGAATGGACCATACTTCCTGTTTGCCTGTCAGGTCGCCGATGGTGAGCAGGGAAAAAGATGCGGGCTGCTCGGTATTCCATAAAGCTTCGATGGAGGCGAGTTTCATCGGTTGATAAATGCGCATCTCCTGTCCTTGTGTATGGCCTGTCATTAATAAGAGGAACGATCCGATCACGCCGACAATTGCTCCAGCCACGAAGGAAGGTTTGAAGACTTCCAGTTCTTTCTTGCGCAGGATATACCAGGAACTGATTCCCAGCATAAAAATGGAGGCAGTTGCCAACCCTGCGGAAAAAGCATGTTGAAACAGCAGCCAGCCTTTGGGGTTGGTGAGAAGCGCAAAGATATCCACTAGTTGAGCGTTGCCAGTGACGGGGTTGATAATATATCCAACAGGGTTATGCATCCATCCGCTGGCAAGCAAGATCCAGATCGAAGAGGCCAGGCTGCCGATGGCGGCCATCCAGATCGAAAATAAGTGAACACGTTTGGAAACACGCCCTTCGCCGAAGATCCAAATACCAATGAAGACCGACTCAAGGAAAAAGGCAACCATTGTTTCGATCGCAAGCAGTGCGCCGAAGATGTCGCCAACAAAGCGGGAATATTCAGACCAATTCATGCCGAACTGAAATTCCTGTACCAGCCCGGTGACAATTCCCATGCCAAAATTGACAAGAAAAAGTTTGCCCCAGAATTTTGCCATACGGCGATAGCGTTCTTCGCCTGTACGATAGTATAGTGTTTGAAAGATGGCGATGAACCAGATCAAACCGAGGGTAAGGGGTACGAATAGGAAATGAAGGGCAGTGGTTACGCCAAATTGAATACGGGAAAGGGTTATAACGTCCATGATAGTTGCCTCTAACTAATTTTGTTACGATAGATTTACAACTTGTGTTGTGAAGTACATCACAAATCATGGCGTTATTCTAACTAATAAGGTCTTTTTTGTACTTAATTTCACATAAGAGTCTTTGTAAGAAACTTATATTCCCTTAATTTGATTTGACTGTCTAAAAACTCACCCCGAATTTTCGGGGTGAGTTTTTTATGATTAGCTGTCGTGCTTGATTAATAAACGAGAGTCTTTTTGTCGGTGCTGATGCGCTGGCGGAACATGTAGTATGTCCAGCCTTGATAGGCGAGGACGATCGGGACGAAGATCAGCGCGACGATGGACATGACGCCGAGGGTGTATTGGGATGAGGAGGCGTTGTAGATGGTGAGAGAAAGCTGGGTTGGTGGTGGAGAGCATGACATTGGGGAAGGTCATCGAGAAGAAGGTGACCTGTGTTAGCACGATATTAAGTGCAACCATAATGAATGCCCAGCCTTCCATCTTTTGGTTGATGAAGTAGCCAGCGACGAGCAGGACGGCAACTGCGGCGATCGGTGCAATGCCAGGGTCAATGAAGCCGCGGGCCCAGAAGCCTGCAATGTAGGTGTAGATACCAAATACAATATACAGTACGGTTGCGCCGATCCACAGTTTCTTTGCAAAGACGTTGACACGTTCGCGCAGTTCACCTTCGAGTTTCAGGCCTAGGAAGTTTGCGCCGTGAAGCAGGAAGATCGCAACGGTGGTGAGTCCGCCGAGCAAGCCGTAGGGATTGAGCAATGTGAAGAGGTTGCCGGTGAACATCATGTTTTCGTCAATCGGCACACCGCGTGCGAGGTTTGCAAATGCAGCGCCAAGTAAGAGTGCCGCCATGAAGGATCCGATGGCAATCATCCAGTCAAAGCGGTTGCGCCAGGCGGGGGCTGCGTCTTTTGAACGATATTCAAAAGAGACGCCACGGATGATGAGGCCAACCAGCAAAAGGAAGAGCGCGAGATAGAAGCCGCTGAACATGGTGGCGTACCATTCAGGAAAAGCTGCGAAGGTTGCGCCGCCTGCTGTTAATAGCCAGACTTCATTTCCATCCCAAACGGAACCGATGGAGTTAATGATGGCGCGGCGTTCTTCGTCTTTTTTGCCAAGGAAGGGCAGGAGCATTCCTACGCCGAAGTCGAAACCTTCAAGGAAGAAGAAGCCGATCCATAATACAGCGATGAGAATGAACCAAAGGATTTGTAAGAATTCGTATGACATGTTATTCCTCTGTGATTAATCTTGTGCGCCAACGCGCGCGGGAGCCACGTCCACTGATTCGTGCATGGCGGCGTCTGGACCGGCGATGGCGTATTTCTTCATCAGGTAGACCATGGAAACGGCAAGCGTGCCATAGACAGCGGTGTAGCCGATGAGTGAGATGAGCAGGTCCACGGTGGTGAGGTTGGGGGAGACTGCATCTTCCACTTTGAGCAGGCCGTAGACGATCCAGGGTTGACGTCCCATTTCGGTCAGGATCCAGCCGCTGGCGTTGGCAAGATACGGCAGGACGAGAATCCACGGGGCCCACTTCATCCATTTGGCTTTGGTGATGTCGCCACGCATGTTTGCCCATACGAAGTATGCTGTGATGAGGATCATCACGATACCAAAGGCCATCATGATGCGGAAGGTCCAGTAAGTGACGATCATCAATGGGATGTAGTCGCCGGGACCGTATTGCTGTTCATAGGCAGCTTGCAGTTCGTTCACGCCTTTGACTTCGCAGGTGAAATTGTTACAAGCAAGGAAACTCATCGCGGCGGGAATACGGATTGACCAGATTTCCTTTTTGCCGCTTAAGTCACCGATGGTGAGCAGGGAGAAGGATGCGGGTTGTTCAGTTTCCCAAATGGCTTCGAGCGCAGCCAATTTCATCGGCTGTACTTCAGCCATGTACTGTCCCATGGTGTGACCGCCGAGGAAGATCAATACGCCAGCGATAAGTCCGCTGACGGCTGCGATGTTGAATGAGCGTTTGAAGAAATCGAGATTTTGTTTGCGGGCGATGTGATACGCGCTGACAGCCAAAATTAAGAAAGCTGCCATAGCCACACCGTCAGAAATGGTGTGCCAGAAGAATATCCAGCCTTTGGGATTGCCGATCAGGGCAAAGAAGTTAATGAGTTCAAGGCGTCCATTGGCTTCGTTGTAGACATAGGAGTTCGCGGGCGGGGCTTGCATAAAACCATTGGCGAGCAAAATCCACAGGGCTGAGAGGTTGGAGCCGATGGCTGCCAGCCAGATCGAGGCAAGATGGACTTTTTCAGACACACGGCCTTCGCCGAAGATCCAGATGCCGAGGAAGGTGGATTCCATGAAGAAGGCCATTAGAGCTTCCACCGCGAGGGGAGCGCCGAAGATGTCGCCGACATAGCGGGAATACTCAGACCAGTTCATGCCGAACTGGAATTCCTGAACAATGCCCGTTACCACGCCAATGGCGAAGTTGATCAGAAACAATTTGCCCCAAAACTTTGCCATTTTGCGCCAGGCTTCATCTTTGGTCTGGTAATAGCGGGTCTGGAAAAATGCCACGTACCAGCCCAAACAAAGCGTGAGGGGAACGAACAACCAGTGGTAGATGGTTGTGAGGCCAAATTGCCATCTTGAAAGTGTGATTGGATCCATAATTTTGTTCTCCGAAAAATTGAATTTGATTTCTTTCGTATATAGATGGAACACGTATTGTGAAATTTAGTTCAAATTGTACTCCTGTTGTGATGTGTTTTCTTTCGTGTTTATTACTTATTAAATAAAAATATCATTAAATTAGCCAACCCAGAGGAATCATCCCTTTCGGCGGTTGGGTTGCATTTGCAAGATCTTCAAAATTGACCTGCTCCAGTTCATTCATCATTGTTTTTTGCAGATGTTTCCACTGAAGGCAGATCGGGCAGTCCATATTGAAGGGACAGCTTTTTCCCAAATGTTCGCAGTTTGAGTCAAAAAGCACGCCTTCAAAATGCTCCACAAGTTGCCGTAAATTGATCTCATGCGCCGGACGGGCGAGCGTGACCCCTCCGTCGCGGCCGGGAAATGTTTGGATGAAGGCGCCCCGTGCCAGGTCCGCAACGATGCGCTGGGCAAAAGAGTGCGGAATCGACATCTCCTTCTGTATTTCTGAGGTGGATGTGCGTGTTCCTACCTCCCGTTTTGCAAGGGATAGGATCATACGAATAGCGTAGTCGGTTTGGCGGTTGGCTCGGAACATGAATGTTGTAATTTGTTATATTTCACACTAATTAACAAATTATAACATCCTGTTTTTTTGGGGGTCAATAGAGAAATGTCATGGATTTAGTGGACGAATGCGATATTATTTCTAAAAAAACAAAACCTGGAAATTTCCAGATCTTGTTTTGAAATATTTTTATTTGCGCTTGCTGTGACCTACGGCGATCAATATTTTGATGTTCAAAATAATAAAGCGCCATAATTGATACAGCTTGAAGTTCATCCAAAATTTTTCTGCGGGTGAGAATTCCATCATAAGCTCCTTTTTTACTCGGGGATGATCGTCCAACCGGGAAGTGCTTTAAATTTCCAAATGAACGTATAGTGAAGCATGAACTTCATCCACGCGCCGCTGACGCCCATTTCTAAATGTGAGGTGAACAGGTCACGGCCAAATTCATTTGTAAATGCCTTTTTATCCGGCACAACGGGATTCATCACGATCACCACGGCGTTCCCATCCCATAATGAATCTCCCATTGAAGCGATACAAGCCGCCACCATTTCGGTCATGCGGCCGGTGTGGGTGGTCTTGCCCTTGTTGATCAGGTCAATGATATTGAGCGCAATACTGCGCCCGATCACACCGCTGACCATGCCGGTGCGTGGGGGAGCGGCTGCAATCGCGAGTCCATTTTTATTGGTGTGCGGCTGAGAGATCGGTCCGGGAGGCGCGAAGGCAATTCCGCCGGCGAAGATGTTGGAATATGTTGGGTTCTGGTATGTGGAAGGCCATGCTTCGGGTGTTTCTGAAAGTTCCGGGTACGCCATCCCATATTTCCCGTCCACCAGTAAAAAGCCTGCCGGATTGGTCACTTTGGATGTGATGTCTTCACCAGCCTTGTTGATGTATTGAATCGGAATTCCCTTAAATTGCGGAATGAGCATTGAGAAATCAAATGCTGTTGTGCCCTGTTCGCCTTCGTAATTTTCCCAGTGGATTAATCCATCTTCCACTTTTGTTACGCCGCTTTGAATTTGCCACTTAATATCATGATCTCTAAACACGGCTTGAACGAATTCATCGCTTTTGAGCACATGTCCGTTACGTTTAATCTGCACGCCCTTCACGCCAAAGTCACCGAGCGCGCGCTCATTTGAAAGCCACAGCAATTCAGCATTGTCACGCACGCCCAGTTTCACCAGGTCTTTGTGTACATTGACAATATACTCAAATGCCGCACCCTGACAGGTTGCGCCCGGGTGGCCTGTGCCGATCACGAATTTTACTTTTTCACCTTTCTTAAGACGTTCGATCGCGGCGAGATAATGATCACGTGTTTTGACTGCATGGGGCAGCGAACAAATGGAATCGGTAAACCCGCCTCCATCTGGACCGAGGCCTGGAGTGCCTTCGAAATTCAGTTTCGGCCCTGTGGCAATTACCAGATAATCATAGTCCAGCCGCACCTGTTCTCCTGAACCGATGCGTTCACCGATCACATACTGATCGCCTGCATCCGGGTGGACTTCCTTTACAGCCGCATGAACAAACTTAACATTCTTGCGGTCATAAACTGGCTTGAGCTTGAAGATGGTTTTCTCAGGCTTCATATGCCCCACGCCGACCCATACCCACGAAGGCAAATAGCTGAATACGTCACGGTTGCTTAAGACGGTAATTTCATGCTTCCTGCCGATCTTGTCACCCAGATACAATGCGGCGGTGTGCCCTGCAAACCCTGCTCCGATGATTACTACTTTAGCCATAATTCTCTTACTCCTTTGGGTTAAAAATATAAAGACAGATGGCGCGATGTGTTACCGTCTGTCTTTATGGTTGAATATGGAAGTATTGATGTGCGCGAAAACATTTCCCTTCAAGGAAGGGACTGGATTGATGTGCGTGCTGCATTTGCCAGAAAATCATAGTGAATACATTCATCCATGTATTGGTGTGTATTTCACGACAGTCCATCGTTTAATAAAGTGATGATCTGTCTCTTCTTATTCGGCTAATTGCGTGAGTATATTAAAGTTGTTTGTAAAGATGGGCGGGCGGAAAAAAAATAACCTAAGGAAATTGCTTTGAATAAGAATACTAAAAAATAAATGTAAGGCATTGTAATATACATGTAATTTTTTAGGAATGATTCGGAACGTCAAATTTATAGTTGAGATGGATCAGGATGCAGCTGGAGAATAGATATCCTGATCCATCAATTAGGGACTATGCTGCTATTTGGGATTTGGATAAGCAGTTTCCTGCCCGGGAGTTTCCACGCCATCAATCGTACGAGTGCCGTGCAACTCTCCGTTGACGGTCACAGTATACACACCTGTGCCAGAGACAACCTGATCGGTTCCGGCAAGGCTGTTCCAGGTGAAGGTTAATTGATTACCTTCAAGCGTGCCTGTCCCTTCCTGAATGCCGCCGGAAATCAACCATTGAAACTTATAGTCATTGAGCTGGTCACCGTTGGTAATGGTCAATGTACCGCCATATTGTTCGCCGGTTGGATCCAGAGCGTTGAGCGCATAAGAACCGACGATGTTTGGCACATTGTCAGCAGGTGCGTCTGCGCCAAGAATTCCGGGTTTGTTTCTTCCGCAAGCCGAAAGAGCAATCGCTGCTATTAAAATTAAGATATGAATTCGTTTCATGTTTCCTCTTTTTGAGACAGTAGATGGTCTATTCTTCCTGCATCGTCATCAAGAAGGCGATCAGGTCGTTGATCTGTTCTTCGGTAAGAATCTGCCCGAAGTTTTGGATCATTTGTCCGCTGGGATAACCGGGGACGATGAAGGCGTTTGGTTCCACGATGGACTGCTGCAGATATTCTTCTGCGGTCAGGCCGGGACGCGGTTTGCGGCACGGTCTGCGATGCCGTAAAAAGACGGCCCGATGATGGTCTCATTTTTTTCAAGCGAGTGACAAATGCGGCAGCCCGCGTTAACTCCGGCGGCTGTTTCATAGTAAATGCTTTCGCCTGCTTTGGGGTCGCTCAAGTGCATGTCTCTAAAATTAATGGTCAGAGATTGGCGCGCGGTGAGTGGAATGGTTTTATCGAGCAAAACCTGCTCAATGCTTGCATCAGGTCTGTCGTACATTTTTATTGTGATGTGGTGTTTTCCAACCGGAAGTTGGATTTGTTCAAAAATGCGTACGCCTTGATTGATGTTGTTATTTGTGGCGGTATAGGTTTCGTCGAAGACAAGTTCGCCATCCACTTCCAGCGTGAGACGTGTCGGATGGTTAAGATCAGGTTCGAGCGCGGCTTGATCCGCAACATCATGAATGGCGTATCCGCTGTGGTGAGTCATCTGAATCGCGAGTGTTGCTGAATCCGCACTAAAGAATTGAGTCGGCATATCGCTAAGCCAGATTTGAAATGCAGTGACGACTGCCATCACGCCAAGCAGGGCAAGAATAAATCGGATATGAGTCTGATTGGGCGCGAATGTGTATGTGTTCGGTTCGGACTTAATCTGTGATTTGATCGCGTTACCAAAATCAGTGGGCGCCACCCAGGCAGTATGCACAAGCGGAATGAAGTTGGGTTTTAACTTGGGCAGCCGCTCGCCAGAGACACGCTCATTGAGCCAGAGATTGCCTTCACGGTTGGCGCAGTCTTCAGGCGGGCAGCCGATGAATTGCACATCGCTTGCGCCTGCTTCAAGTGCCTGCGCAGCCAGGTTGGGATTGGGCATGGCGATACAAGTCAGCGGGACGATATAAATATTTGGGTCGTTGAAGTGTTTGCTTGCGCCATGCATCGCGTGACGTTCACAGGTAAAAACAACTTTTACGTTTTTATTTTCTGCAACTTCGTTAAGAGTTGTTTTCCACAGCGGGTTGAGTGGAATATCTCCGAAGGTTAGGGCGTTATCAGGACAACTTCCGATACATACGCCGCAAGAGACGCAGAGCTTGGGGTCGATATCTGCCTGAAATTTGGGGCGCGCGCCATCGGTGCGCGGGATCATTTTGATGGCGAGGTAGGGGCAGTCGCGTTCGCAAAGGGTGCAGCCGTCACAGTTGGCTAAATCCACTTTGATGGGTTCAAGTTTTTTGGCGCGGGGCATGATCCACGGCAGGGCGGTGACTATGCCTACAATGAGCAGTAGAATGCTCCAGAAGAGCGCCTGCGGTCCGCGCAGGAAGGTGGGTAGATAGAATAAAAAGAATAAGTCAATGGGTGCTTGCGCGGGAAGTTGCGTGGCGCTGAGCGGCGGTAACATGCCAAGCGGGAAGAGCACGGCGGAAAACAGAAGCACGACAGTGGAGATGATCATCCAGTATTGAGGCGGCAGCCATTTTGCGCGGCTCATGCGTTTGAGATGCATCCATAGGAATCCGGCGGTGAGTGCGGAGAGACCAAGGTGCAAAATGATGACGATCATCATGAAGACCCAGCCTGTGCCTGCTGCATCACCGACGAGGTAGTCTACGATAAAGGCCTGGCCGCCTTTGAAGTTGCCGAGGATATTAAAGAGGCTTTGGTTTAGAATTTGTGCGCGATTATCCCAGATCAACCAATAGCCTGTGATGCCAATGATCCAGACTACAAATGCCATGCCAACACCAGTAACCCAGGCCAGCCAGCGTGGTCCGCGGAAGCGATCTTGAAAGAAGGTGCGCCAACCATGCAGGAGCGCAAAGATGACTGCGGCATCAGAGGCATAGCGATGCATGGCGCGGATGATGCGCCCTGTGAAATTGGCTTCGATCTCAGATACTGCGTGGTAGGAGGCTGTGAATCCGAACGGGTAGAACATGGTCAGGTAGACACCTGTCAACAAGATGACTACCAGTAGAAAGATGGTGATCGTGCCTGTGTGATAGAGTGGATTAAAACGCGGGTCGTGGATAAGCCAGTTGACGGGCGCTTCAAAACGGAGGGAAATGCTCTCGAAGAAATTAAGCAGGCGTCGGCTTGGGGAATTGAGGCGTGTTTTCCAGTCTACGCTGGGGTTGCGTTCAGAGAGGGAGTCTATCAGTTGTTTTTTTTCAGGGGATGATGTCATGTGATTCGGGTGGAGACGGGTAATTTCGCGTGAAAGGTAATAAATAAAAATAAGGGCAATTAATAAAGGCTGCGAAATAGTTCTCCCCGCAATGTACTTGCGGGGAGAACGTTGAGTTGAATTCGATTACCAGACTCGGAAGCCTGGGGAGGTGAGGGCGATGTTTTTAATCATATCGAAGAGCTGTGGTCCATACACAATAACAATCAATGCGAGTGTGCCATAAACCCATGGAGCCCAGCGGTCAAGCCATTCGGGGGTGTGGGAGAGGTCTTGCATGGATTCGGCAATGGGTACCGTTACTTCTTCTGCAACTTTTTCCTTATTCAGGGCGGTCATAAGCATGACGGTGAGATAGAGAGCGCCACTGATGAAGAGGATGGCACCACCTACGCCAACCTGGAAGAGGCGGCTGTTCCATTCAGCGGGAACATAGGGAGCCAAACCCAAGGGTACGCGGCGTGGGGCGCCGAGCAGACCCAAAACGTGCATGGAATTGGAGAAGATGATCATACCCACGAACCATGTCCAGGCTTGAGCAACAGCAACCTTGGGGTTCCAAAGTTTCTTGCCGGTAAGATATGGCAGGAGCCAGTAGGAAATACCCATGAAGCTTAATGTCACGCCGGTAGCCACAGTGAGGTGGAAGTGACCGGGAATGAAGGCAGTATTATGCAAAACGAGGTTGACATTGTAGGAAGCATTTGCCAAACCACCGATACCGCCGAAGAAGAAGAGGATGCCGGCGAGAAGCTGGGCAGCCACGGAGGGATCGCTCCAGTTCAACTTGCCGATCCAGGCGAGTGCGCCCTTGCCGCCGTTTTTACGTCCCGCATGTTCGAGGGATGCAACGACAGTGAAGGCGGTCATCATGGATGGGAAGAATACACCAAAGGTGAGCATCGAGTGCAGGAACTTCCAGGCTGGGGGAATACCGGGATCCACATACTGGTGATGGAAACCAAGCGGTGTGGAGAGAACGAGGAATATCCAGAAGGAAAGGCGCGCGAGTGAATCACTGAACATCTTGCCTTTGCCAGCCTGCTCGGGAAGCATGGCATACCATGAAATGTATGCGGGCAGAAGCCAGAAATACACAAGGGGATGACCGGTGAACCAGAAATAGGTACGAGCTAATTGCGGGTCAACATTTTCGATCAAGCCCAATGACCACGGCAAAAGCATCGTAAGGATTTCAGTGGCAATACCGAGAGTACAAATTTGCCAAAGCAAAGCAGTGATGATGCTGGCAAACGCAATGAACGGAGTACGTTCGTTGGGATTCTCTTTGCGCCATGCAATATAGGTCATGAACAGACCCCAGCCTTCCACCCAACTGCCAACAACCACGAGGGTCAGACCGAGATAGAAAGCCCAGTTCGCCTTGAGTGGAGGATAGAAAGTGAAGAGCACAGTGGCCTGGTTGGCAAGGATCGGAATTGCGGCAGCGACTACACCGACAACCATCAGCCAAAAGCCAACCTTGTTCAAGGTCATATTTTTTAGCGGGCGCTTTAAACCGAACATCACGTTGAAGGTTAGGAAACCCATGATGAAGAAGGTTGTCCAAACCAGGGCATTCAAAACGCCGTGAACGGTGAGGCCTTGATAATAGGATTTAATCAAGGGCTTGAGGTAGGGGTAAAAATCCCAGCCCGCGTGTTCAAAAGCTTGCAAAGGGCCAAACAAACTGCCGACGGCAAGCGCAAGGATAGCCACCAAAAGGTGCCAGCTAATGAATTTCTTTTCGCCAGTGGATAATTGATATTGTTTCATGATGTCTCTCTTTGCAGCCTAAGGCGTAACGATGACCGCGCCGTACATGATGGCGTGTCCGCTGCCGCAATATTCAGTACAAATGAAGTTGTACGTGCCGGGCTCGTCAAACTTGACGGTCAACTTGGAGACTTGACCAGGGATCACCATGAAGTTCGCATTTGTATCCTGAATCTTGAAGCCATGCTGTACATCAGATGAAGTCACATAGAAGGATACGCTGGAACCCGCAGGGACTGTGATTTCCTTGGGCAGGTATTCCCAGTTTGGAATCGCATGAGCCAAGATATAGGCATCGTACTTGCCGGGTTCGATCTCGCGCAAACCGGGGTTTGACCATGGGCTATTGGGGTCAACCGCCACAGTGCGGGGATCTACGCGTGTTTCAGGCGCGGGGACTTGAATTCCCATACCAAATGCAGCCACGCTGACGGCAGTTGCAAATAATACAAGCAGGATGGCGCTGAAGATCATCCAGTTGCGCTCGTAAGGGTCAATATGCATTTGTTTGGTGCTCATAGTGTGCCTCCCCGGCCGACAAGGATCATGTAGATCGTTGTCCAGATTGCGATGAGTGTAATGACAAAGATCGCTAATATCGCGATTGTGCCAGTTGGGCGAAACTCATCATCTTCTTTATCTTTTTTCGCCATGTTTCATTCTCCTAATAAAATTGATGGATGTAGGACTTGCCGCTTCATACGGCGCCGCAAATTGCGGAGGGGGAAATGTGCATTTTTTACGCTGTTACAGTTCCACCTCCTTATTGCCTTAACATGTACTTCAGATCATCGGCGATCTCTTCAACGGTCACGCCAAATGGAAATACCAACTTAAGATACCCTTCACGATCAATTACCAATAATGTAGCCGTATGGTCAATCAGATAATTTGTGGCATCTGAACCATCGCGCTTTTCATAAAAAATTCCGTAAAGTGATGCCACTTGCTCGATCGTCTCCTGTGAACCGGTAATACCAACAAAGGAGGGATAAAAGTGACCGACATATTCAGCTAGTTTCTCGGGGGTATCCCGCCCGGGATCAAGCGAGACCATAATGAGTTGTACATCATCCGCCTGACTTTCGCTCATGCTGCGCAATGCCTGACCAACATTTGCCAGCGTGGCGGGGCAAACATCAGGGCAAAAGGTATATCCAAAATAAACGAGGACAAGTTTCCCGCGATAATCACTAAGTGACACGTCACCATTGGCGCTGGAGAGTGTGAAGTCATACGATGTTTCAGGAGATTGGATGACTGTTCCATGGAAGGTGTGCGGACGAAAAAAATAAAGTCCTGCGGCGAGACCCGCAAAAATAACACCAATGGCAAGCGCAATTTTTAATTTCATCGATGATAGAGTTCCTTGAGTTTATGGCGCATAGCACAAAAATAAATGTGCTGCTTCGTATGCCAGTTTTGTAGAGCCTACACTGTTACGCACTTCTTCTGCCAGCACGCCAAGGTGACGGAGAATACGGTCGGCGTTGGAGACTTCGGTTTGATAACGATATTCAGCGCGGACGATACCCCAACCATCTACAAGGACAAAGGCGGGGTCAAATGCAAAGTTGCCTTCACCTTTATCTTCATAATAAGTTTCAAAGCCCGAGCCGATGATTGTTTTTAGCAGGGCTTTGTTTGTGGTGGTGCCAAATTGCCATTGGGTTAGATCTGCATTAATGGATTGAGCGTATGCGTTCATCACTTCCGGGGTGTCACGTTCCGGGTCAATGGAGATGGTGACAAAGCGTACTTCAATCCCATCAAGTTGCACTTCATTTAAACGGGATTGTATATCCTGCATGGTTTCGTTGATGTTGTAGCAGGGGGCAGGACAGTTGGTGTATGTAAAGGTGTAAAGCACAAACTCTCCGCGCAGGTCTTCGCTGGTGAGGCGTTCGTTGCTTTGGTCGGTGAGGCTAAAGGCCGGAGAGAGCTGCATACGTGGTAAAACCTGGATCGGCTGAAATATCTTGAAGGCGAAGGCAGATACCACGATAAATGCCAGCACTCCGTACATGCCATTGAGCAGATATTTATTCATGCGAGTATGTCAACGGGAAGCAGGATGCCATTCGTAACAGAAACAGGAGACAGGGCGTTTGATGCGTTTCCCGTCAGGTTGGATTCTATCAAGCTGCCTTCTTCCACAAGTTGTTGAAATGTGATGGCTGCCATTTCATTGCGCAGCAAGTTTTTAAGCCGCACCCATTGACAATGAACCGGGCATTTTCTTTCAAAGGGACATTCGCCGGGTTTGAGGATGCAATCGGAAAGGTAAATTTCTCCCTCAAAAAATTCCACAACTTCAAGCAGGTTGATGTCTTTCGGGTCATGCGCGAGGGAAATGCCCCCATCGCGCCCGGCTTGCGTGTGAATGAAACCGCCGTTTGCCAGATCAGCGACAATACGCTGGAGCAGTGAAGGGGGGATGAGCATTTCGTGGCCGACCTCAGATGTGGGGACGCGTTTATTTTTTGCCTTTTTTGAGAGGGCAAGGATGACTCGAACGGCGTAGTCAGTTTGTCGGTTTATGCGAAGCATGATTTTATCCCGTCAATGTTGAGTAAAACTGTCAATGTTTACTGCTATTGTATGGATTTCAAGATTTTTTTGATGTGGCATTTATCACTTCGCAATATGACAAATGTCTTTTCTTTTGCGGAGTCGTGCAATATTTATTACACAAGTTGTCTTATTTATTCGGCGTTTTATATCACATTTTTTGAGATGTAGGGGTTTTTTAGGCATTTTTTTTGCTATTTTTGGATGATATAATCCACAAAACTTAAACTCAGAGGTAATACATGATTGATCCCATAATTTTTCAATTTAAACTATTTGGTGTTGATATTATTTTACGCTGGTATGGCGTATTGGTGATGCTTGGCGCGGTGGCAGGTGCATGGCTGGCAGAGCGGGAGATTCGCAGGCGCGGCGAGAATGGTGAAGCGATCTGGGATGCAATGGTATGGGTCTTGCCCGCTGGTATTCTGGGCGCGCGTTTGTGGTATGTGATGAATAATATCCTCGGCGGCAGTACGTATTATACGGACACTCCTTCCAGAATTTTTAATATCCCGGAAGGCGGTTTGCATTTCTTTGGCGGTTTGCTTTTTGGCGCGGCGGCTTTATATTTTTTCCTGAAAAATAATAAGATGGATTTCTGGCTTTTTCTTGATTCTATTGCTCCCGCCGTGTTTATTGGACAGGCTTTGGCCCGCCCCGCGAACTATATTAATCAGGAACTGTATGGTCAGCCAACGAATTTGCCGTGGGGAATCCCAATTGACGCAGGACATCGCCTTGCGCAATATGCAAATTTGAGTTTGTTTCCGGTTGAGACAACCCGCTTCCACCCGACATTTGCCTATGAGATGATCTTGAATATTCTTCTGGCGTTATTGCTGCTTTGGCTTTCCCGTCAATATGTGGAACGGATGAAGCCGGGTGCGATCTTTTCGATTTGGTTGATCTTTGCAGGTTTGGCGCGCGCGTTTATCGAATTCTTCCGTCCTGATCAGCCATTGATCGGGGATACGTTTGTTACTTATTCGATGTTTGTTTCACTTTTAATGGCAGTTGCTGGCGTGGTGATGCTGCTGGTGCGTTTTGGAAAATTGCAGCTTGCATTTGCGCAAAATTGGGAAGAGGATTATCAGATCAAACCTGTTGAGAAGAAGGTACGCAGTAGTACGCGTGTGAAGTCAGCGATGGCTGAAGATGTGTCTACCTATGATGATGAAGAAGAGGATGAAGAAGAAATTCCGGTGCCAGTAAAGAAGAAAACTCCTGTAAAGAAGAAGACTGCGGCAAAGAAACCTACAGTAAAACGTAAGAGTAGCGAATAGTGCAGTGAAATTAAAAAGAGCGCCGTGCGGCGCTCTTTTTTGATGCTAAGTTTACGAAGAAACACGATTTCCAATACTATCTATTATTTGTATTCGACTTGCACTCTTTGATTTACTTCATCTTCGCGGGTTTCAAAATTGAAACGTTTGAAAACGTCAGGGTACATTTCCACGATCTGCTGACGGGTAAATCCCATTTCTTCGTAGGAGTAGGTATGGTCACTGTTGAAGGTGAGGGTTTCCTTTACAGCCTGGTCAATGATGATGGGCAGGCCGGGTTTGTCGGGATATCCAAACTGCTCATAGAATCCGCGGATGACGTGCTCCGGGCGCTGAATCAGGTCGTCGTATTTCAGGATCAGGTGTCGGGGCGAAGGATGCGCGTCCAGATAATTAAGCGGGTGACTGTACCAGTGTTTGGTCATGTCTACGATCTCGTCTGTGTAATGATATCCATCCACGGGATCGGTGAAAACGCGGCGCGCATAATTGATCCATGAAACGGTGGAGGGAAGCATATCAAGCGGATTGCGGGCGAGGTAGATGATGCGCGCATCGGGGAAGAATTCAGCGAGCGTTTCGATCTTCGCGCTGAAAGCTGGATTCTTCGCCACGAAATATTTCTTCCCTGTGGCATACATGTGACGTTGCAGCATGGACTTGTAAAATGTCATGATGCGGCGTTTGTGTTCGGGACTGAGCGCCTCGTCGAAATGCTGGTAATTGGGCATTTCATCCATGAAGGGGAAAAGGAAGGTGACGAAGTAGCCATCCCAGATCAGCAGGTGGATGTTCTCATCCTCTTCGGGTTGGAAGAAGGAGATCGGATGTATCTTTAATTTGCCAAGTGTTGCGTCGTCAAATTTGTGCAGCAGGCGATGAAATGTATTGTTGAAATATTTTGTGTCCAGCCGCGCAAAGAATTGCGTGATCTTCTTTTGTGTGACCGAGGGAGTCAGATAAATATCCCATGTGGTCAGGCTGGTGAAGGTCTGCGAATCGCGCGAAAGCAAACGGTGCAGAAAGGTTGATCCGCTGCGCAAATTGCCGAGGATGAACAACGGCTTTTCGATGGGATAACTTTTGTAGGCAGGGAAGAGAATGTCATCCAACCAGAAGAAGAACCAGTGGACGAGCATGCCGAAAGGCCAGACGATACAGAAGAGCGCAAGGAAGATAAAGCGTTTTCGTGTGAGGCGGGCGGTGGTGTTTTTTGAGTCGAAGAAGGAACGATAGAGGGTGCGCCAGAAGAGGCTAAAGTTATATTTCATGTACGAGTCTGTATCCTTGCGTTGTAAACTTGCAGTGAAAAAGCCCGTTTGGGCTTTCTCGATTATTCTAACAGTAAAAAAGGTTTTTGGAACGGGGGAGTTAGACAGTGTTCATGGCTATTGCAAGGCCGAAAAAATCTTAACGCGAATTTCTCGAATGAACGAATTACGCGAATAAAACCATAAAATTCTCCTCATTCCTTACCAATCTCTATTCTGATAATCATCCCAATCACAATCGCCGTCATCATCAACATCGCAATGCGTCCCATCCAGCGTGGATAGATAATCTATTTCGCTTTGCGGCGCGCCGATGCGTTTGGCCACTTCCACTTGGTAGCCGATGCAAAAACGTTCGATCTCCACGCCGCCGTAGGCATCCTCTGGGACAGGCTCGCCCGGATGCGCCAGTTGATATTGAGCATACAACTCTGAATGTGTGGCGTCGTGTGCGATGGTCGATGCGTACCAGGTGACACTGTAAAACGCGGTTACATTGCCCACTTCATAACGCGGCGGAATCTCCCAGGCCCACATTCCGCTGTGTTCGCCCTGTTCGATAATGCCCACATAAGTTTGAATTTTCTTTAAATGCATCCGGGTCTTTTTGTTCGAGCAGGGTTAAGGCCGCGCGGGTTTGTGTAATGAATTCCGAATTCCCCTTTATTTTGATGCCGCCATATAACGATGGGTCGCTAATTGTTGTGGGTGTTGAAATCGGCGTATCAGTGAAAATAGGCTGCGTGATTTGTGGCGCAGTAATCCCAATACATGCAGTGCCAACGATAAAGATGATCAAAAAATAAAATGCAGAATATTTTTTCATTTGACTGTTCTTGATGAAATCACGTGATCCTTTCAAGAACGATTATCGCCCCATCTATTCCACTCTGTCATAACAAATTGATGTCAGCTTTTGAAGCTCACGCTTCTATAAAGTGCTTGATTCTTTTTAGCATTTCCTCGTGCGCGGTTTGTGCCTGTTGAAATGCATAACCGAATAAAAGATCGGGCGTTTTGAGCGTGATGGTTTCGTGTAAAGTCACACCGCTTTGAGCAGGCGTGACTTTGGTGATATTCGTAACGTAGGTGCCGGGAGATTGAAACGCTTCCGTGTGAACAGTATCCTGCGTCACAGAAATAATATCCGCGCGGTATTTGATCTTAAATTTAAATGGTCCCCATTGCAATTGGTCGGTGATGAAGAAACGCTGCACACCTGCCGGCGCATCCTGTGCCTGCTCCACTTTCACGATCAACGGGTGAATCTTATGGTGCTGGTTGTAATTCGCCACAACCCCGACCACAGTCTTAACATCTGACTGGATAAATATCTGCCTTTCGAAAGTTCCCTGTTTCATAAGATGATTATACCTTCTGCATTTACGGATTAAGAACACGCATCGTCCGCCCTGACAATTGACCGAGCGTCCTATTCACCACTCAGCGCGGACGGTTTCTCCACAAATTCCTTGAAGCGTTCCATTTCCTTTTCACTGCGTTTGACAAAATTCTTTTTAACGAATGGCCCGATGAGTTTCATCAGCAGAGTCTTGAATTTGAAGTTCACTTCTATTTTCCACAGGGTTTCGTTTTCACTGATTGCGATGAAGGTATTCTTCACGCTGTTATCGGCGAAATCGTTTTCGATCATCACGTCAAAACGCTCAGGTTCGGCGCGAAGGGTGACCTTTTCTGTTAAGACAAATTCGCGTTTGCCCTCTCCATAAGTCAGGTTGGATACCGCTCCCGGCTGACCTTGTATCCCGCTGACGGTTTCAAACTTGACCAGAGTCGTTTGCCAATGTTTTATATTCTCGGGGTTATCGAATGTGCGCCAGACTTCAGCGCGCGATTTGTGAATGAGAAGTTCAAGAGTGTATTTCATTTTTTGTCCTGTTTAATGTTTTGGTGTTTCATAGTTTAACAGATAAAATCACTGCCATGCGTTTTATCCGTTTACATTTTGGAGGCAACAATGAGTGAATTGACCTATCAGGCCACACAGGATTATCTGGCATCTTTAGTCCCGCCGCGGGAACCGGAAATTGTAGAAATGGAATCCTATGCCGCGAAGCATGACTTTCCGATTATTGGTCCCGCCTGCGGCTATTATTGTTATCAACTGGCACGCATGATCGGCGCAAAATCTGTCTTTGAGTTAGGATCAGGCTACGGGTATTCCACGGCCTGGTTTGCGAAGGCGGTGCGGGAAAATGGGGGAGGTGTGGTGCATCACACTGTTTGGGATGAGGAACTGTCAAAGAGCGCAACCAGTTCCCTGTTAAAGCTGGGATTCGCTGACCTTGTCCAGTATCATGTGGCAGAGGCGGTGGAAACTCTGCGCGGGCAATCAGGTCCGTTCGATGTAATTTTCAATGATATTGATAAGCAGGCCTATCCCGCGTCTTTGCCGGTCATCAAGGAGAAATTGCGCAGCGGCGGATTGTTGATTATTGATAATATGCTCTGGAGCGGACGAGTTTTTGATAACAAGGATATTTCTTCGGCAACGGAAGGTGTGCGTGAGTTTACGCGCCAGATCACCACGGATAAAGATTGGATCGTTTCGCTCGCACCGATGCGCGACGGAATGATCATAGCTTATAAAAAATAGAGGACTTCATGACAAATTTCAATATTGTTCCAGATCGTCGTAATGCCAGCAATTCGATTAAGTGGGCGTGGTATCCGAAAGATGTATTGCCGATGTGGGTGGCCGATATGGATTTCCTGACACCCAAACCGATTCTGAGCGCGCTGCATAAAGCTGTGGATCATGGTGTGTTGGGCTATGAAATGCCAATGCTGCCGTTGAAAGAAACGGTTGCCGAACGTATGAATAATTTATACAGTTGGAAGGTGAAGCCGGAAATGGTGATTGCTGTGACGGGTATTGTCAGCGGGTTGAGTGTTGCGGCGCGTATGGCCTGCACGCCCAAACGCGGCGTGCTTGTGCAAACGCCGGTTTATAATGAGTTTCATGAAGTGAAAAATAATATCGGCATTCCGCAGTTAAGCGCGCCTTTTATCAAACATGTAAATGGAAATATCATCAGCTATGAAATTGACTGGGATATTTTTGAGAAGCAGATTAAGAAAGCAGGCATGTTCCTGTTGTGCAATCCGCATAATCCGCTGGGAATTATTTTCTCGCGCAAAGAACTATTGAAGATGGCGGAATTGTGTATTAAGAATAATGTATTGATCGTTTCAGATGAAATTCACTCCGAGCTGCTTTTGGATAATAATAAATTTACGCCAATGGCGAAATTATCGGCTGAGATCGCGAAGCATACGATTACATTAGTTTCTCCGTCCAAGACATTTAATATTGCAGGACTATTTTGTGGATTTGCGATCATCACTGATAAAGATCTGCGCGAACGCTATGAAAAGGAACTCAATCATTTGCGATTGCATGTTGGCAGTCTGGGATTGATCGCTGCGCAGACGGCGTTCTCAGGCAAGTGTGACGGCTGGCTCAAAGAAATGAATCGCTATCTAACCGGCAACCGCGATTTCATCGTGGACTATGTCACCGAGTATATGCCGGATGTCCGCTTGACCGTGCCCGATGCGACCTATCTCGGCTGGCTCGATTTTACACAAACAGGCATCGATGGCTCTCCATTTGAATTTTTCCTGAAGAATGCCAAAGTGGCTGCGAGCGAAGGCAAAATATTTGGCAAAGAAGGCGAGGGGCATATCCGCTTGAATTTTGGTACTTCGAGAAAACTGCTCGAACAGGGACTTGAGCAAATGCGTAAGGCGCTAAAGTCAATCTAATAATAAGTCCCTAAAATTTTTTGAGCGCGCTTACGTCACAAGTCTCACACTTGCACCGCTTGGGTGGGCGTGAGGCGCTAAGCAGCTTTTTCGGGGGTCTTTGGCGTGGTGGCTTGTGGTCAAAGACAGACTTATCAAACAGTCCCTAAAGGTTTTCAAAACCTTTAGGGACTGTTTAAAAAGACGGACGGGAGTTTACCCGTCCGTCGGACTATCATTATGTTAGGAAAGGAACGATTTAGCGACCTTCATTTCGTTTGGGGAACGTCTGGTTCTACAATAAACTTACTCGACCAGGTCAGTGCGTTTTCGACCTTTCCATTTTTATACTGTTCAGGTGGTGTATCGATCGCAACCTCCTTTTCGTATATCTGAATAACGTCTTTGGGAAACATCTGATTATTACAAGCAATTTCAAATCAGATCGGGGACTACGTTCTTCCCTTGTGCCGACTGAGGTGGCCTGTGTAGAACGACCTCCTTTTTGTTTCTTGCTTTCAGCATACATCAAAAAAAGTCCGTTACATTAAAATCAGCTATTAGTTTTGAAAGTAGTCGTGTAGATTAATAACTCGTTTTTTACGGCGAAACATCAGTTTTTTCTATCTTAAATTTATATCGATCAACCCACGCAAATGATCAACCAATAGCGCAAGCCCGGAGTCGTGCAGGTTGAGGTCATTGAGTTGCGCTGAAAAACTATCACCATTTCTGTGTACTTCCAGATCATAGACAAAACAATCGGCACATCCCATTCCATCCGGTTTACTGATCGCGATAAATTCTGCTGTTGAAACAAGCTCATTTATTTTTGATAATTCATCTGAGGAAAGTTCGCCGGTGATCGTTGTGCTCAAACGTTCATCTGTAATTGTAAATTTTCCATCTGATGAAATTTCAATGGAACGCGCCAATCCCATAATGCCGCCCGAGTGCATCATGCGGATCGTCCACGGAGCTGCGGAAGTTGGTGCATCAGGTTTTTCTGGTGCGGGGGAGGCGGCTGGCTGCGCCGTGGCAGACTGTCCGCAGGCTGTGAGAAGTAATGAGATGATAAGTGTGAATAACAAAAAGATTCGCGACATGGTGTTCTCCTTTGATCTAGAATAACAAGAAATGGATGCAAGGGCAATGCACTTTGTTCCTGTTGGAGTAAAATCTAACAATGCCGATACGCCCATTTATACTCCCCAAAGATCTTGATCTTATGAACTCGCTGGTCATGGAAGGATTTCAATATCCTGAAAACCCGGCCTGGAGCGTGCAGGAAGACGAAAAAGAGGGAATGATCGACCGTCTTAACGGTATAAAACGCATGTGGCCTCTGATGCGCTTCATGCAGATTTTTGCCCCTTCCCTGCGAAACCTGATGCACGGATTTATTTACGAAGAAGATAACAAGCCAGTCGGACTGGTCAATTATATGAGTCCGCCTGGCAGGCCTGCCGAATGGATGATCGCAAATGTCACCGTGCTGCCTGCCTATCGCCGTCATGGAATTGCGCGCAAACTCGTCAACGCCACCATGTCCACTTTGGGCGAACGCAAAGCAAAATTTATTCTCCTGGAAGTGATCGAAGAAAATCTGCCCGGCGTTCAATCTTTACAAGGAACTTGGATTTTCCCCTTACGCCAGCGAATCTCAATACGATGCACCGGAGATGAAGACCGCGCATCTTTCCCTACCTGATGGCTGGTCGTTGACCCCGTTACAGGACTCCAACTGGCGCATTCGCTACGAACTGGCGCTCCGCACTATCCCTGAAAAAGTAAAACAATTCGAGCCGCTGTCAGAGAAAAAATTTCAAATGCCTTTCCTGTTGCGAGTATTTGGAAAACTCTTTGAAGCTATGGGCGGCGCAAAAAATACACGCTTCGTATTGCGCGCGCCCGATGGAAAAACAGCCGGCACCGCCTTTCGCACAGTCCGCACACGGCCGGGCGGCGTAAATTATGCCGGCTTTATTTTAGACCCCGAATATTCCGAGATCGCATCACCCTTTATTCAACACGTCTTCGCCGAGATACAAAGGATCAGCCCGGCGCGCCGCATTGAGATCACCCTCAATGACTGGCAGATTCCCCTTATCAAAGCAGTTGAAGAACTGGGTTGTACAAAACGAGTCAGCGCGTATCGCATGGGTTTGTTGCTGTCAGAAAATTGATAGTCCCTGATAGATTGAGAGTGTAAAATTATCTTTATGAGAAAAGTAGCCATCCTTGGAATTGGTCAAACAAAAATAGGCGAGCACTGGGAGAAATCCCTGCGCGAGATCGGAGGCGATGCCGCCTTTGCCGCCATGCAGGACGCGGGCATTGAAAAAGTCGACTCGCTTTTTGTGGGCAACATGATTGCCCCCATCGTCAGCGGACAGAATCAACTGGGCGCATTTTTTGCGGATTGGATCGGATTGTGGAAGCAGGAAGCCGTCAAGATCGAAGCTGCCTGCGGATCAGGAGCTGCTGCGTTTCGCGCCGCCCTGATGGCTGTTGCCTCCGGCGACGTAGAGTCAGCGCTGGTGCTGGGTGTTGAAAAGATGACCGACAAAGCCGGGCGCGATGTCACTGCCGCACTCGCCACCGCCGCCGACGCAGATTACGAAGTGGATCAGGGAATTTCCTTCGTTGGGATTAATGCACTGGTCATGCGTCGTTATATGCACGAGTTCGGTTGGAAGCACGAAGACTTTGCTCCATTCTCCATTAATTCACATGCCAACGCCATGCACAATCCCTACGCGCGTTTGCACGAAAAAATTTCAGTTGAAAAATTTGAAAAATCATCCATGATCTCCACGCCGATCAACCTGTTGGATGCATCTCCGATCGGAGACGGCGCGGCCGCGATCGTGATCGTCCCTGCTGAGAAGGTCGCCCGCAAACCACGGATTGTCGTTGCTGCCTCTGCCGCTGCAACAGACACGATCGCCGTCCACTCGCGGAAGGATCCCATGTTTTTGCAGGCCGCCTATCAATCTTCAAGGCGTGCCTATGAAATGGCAGGCATTACCCCGGCGAATATTGATGTCTTTGAATTACACGATGCCTTCTCCATTATGGCGGCGCTGTCTCTCGAAGCCAGCGGATTTGCCGAAAGAGGCCAGGGCGTAAGACTCGCCCTCGATAACGAGATCAGCATTCAGGGCCGTGTGCCCGTCTGCACTCGCGGCGGATTAAAAGCCCGTGGCCATCCAGTCGGCGCGACAGGAGTCTATCAACTCGTGGAAGTTGTCCAGCAATTGCGGGGGGAGTGCGGCAAAACCCAGGTGGATGGCGTAAAGATCGGCATGGCGCAAAATATTGGCGGCTCGGGTGCAACCATTTTGACCCATATCTTGATAAATGATGTCTAGATCGGCTTGATTGTTGCCGTATTTTGCTTTATACTAGGTCGACCTAACAAATTTGCAAGGAGGTCTCCTATGGTAGCAGAACGACGACAATTGTCCAGACGAAATTTTTCCTACTATATGCTCGTCATGGACGAAAGCACCGGTAAGTTAATTGGGCATCTTTCCGATATCAGCACAGGCGGCTTCAAAGTTGAAAGTAATCATATGCTGCCAGCCAATATTGATTTTCGGCTTCGCATCGAACAAACCGGCGAAATTTCGCAGAAGAGTTATCTGGTCTTTGATGCGCGCGCCATGTGGTGTCAGAAGGATCCCTACGATCCAACCATGTATAACGTTGGCTTTAAGATCGTGGATATGTCACCGGCCGATTACGATATTTTCGTAAAAATGTTCAATGTGTATGGCACGAAGGAAGCTTCTCATCACAAAAATAATTCCGATTATATTTGGGGTTAAAAATATCAATGAGTTCAAGAAAAGCCTTGCGCAAGCGGGGCTTTTGTTTTTATATATAGGGCGTCATCCTGATAAAACCGTGTAAAATTAATATATGAAAAAATTCCTGCGCTGGTTGATCCACACTGTTTTAAAATTTCTCACCACAATAGATGCCTCTGGATATGAAAACATTCCCGAAAAGGGCGGGTTTGTCATTGCGGTGAATCACCTCGGCTTTTTGGATGTGCCGATGGCATATTACGCTCTCGATAATTGGAATCTCTTTATTCCGGTGGGTGAAAAGTGGAAGGAAAGTGCTCTCTGGCGCTGGCTGGGTAAATACCTCAACTTTATTTTCATTGACCGCTTCAACCCTGACCTGAAAGCCATACGTGAAATGATCAAACGCATGGAAGATGGGCAGACACTCGTGATCGCTCCTGAAGGTACGCGCGCACGCGATGAAAAAATGGCGCAGGGCAAACCGGGTGTTGCCTATCTCGCATCCAAAATGGGATGGAGGATCGTGCCGGTTGCGATCATTGGCACCGAAGACCGTGTTTTTCGGAGCAACCTTAAACGATTCCGTCGGACGCAGATTCGGCTGGTGGCTGGGAAGTCGTTTATGCTTCCACCTTTTCCAAAGGAAAACCGTGAAGAAGTTTTACAACAATACACAGATGAGATCATGTGCCGGATTGCGGTGATGATTCCCGAAAGAAATCGCGGATATTACGCAGACCATCCGCGATTGCAGGAATTGCTAAAGGGCAGCGGGTAATTGTTGTTACAATACACTCCATGAAATATAAAACCTTACGCTCAATTGTGCGCTTCATTATGAACATCATTGCCGATGTGGAAGTGGTCGGTATGGATAAACTTCCGCAGGGCAATGTATTGCTGGCTGCCAATCATTTGGGTCGTTTGGATACTGCTGTCCTGCTCTACGCGATTGATCGTGAAGATATCATTATGGCGGTGGCTGAAAAATATAAAGACCATCTTTTGTTTGGTGCCATTGGCCGCACTGTGGATGCGATCTGGCTTAATCGTTTCGAAGCAGATTTTGCCGCGCTGCGTGAAATTCTGGTGCGTATGAAAAAAGGCGGGCTGATGGTGATCGCCCCCGAAGGTACACGCTCAAAAACCGAAGCCTTGCAGGAAGGCAAAATGGGTGTAGCATTCCTCGCCAGCAAAAGCGGATATCCCGTCATGCCGATTGCGTTGACAGGAACAGAAGATCGCGGCGTGATCGCGAACTTGAAAAGATTTCGGCGTTCAAAAATAAGGGCTGTGGCCGGGGAGTTGTTTACGATCGAAATCCCCAATGGCAAAGGCCGTGAACAGGCCATGCGTGATGCTACTGATGAAATCATGTGCCGCATCGCGGCGGAGTTGCCTGAAAAATATCGCGGGGTTTATACCGATTATCCGCGGGTGGCGGAATTGCTCGATCAAAAAAGTCCTGTTCAGTAACGGGACTTTTTTGATGCCTACGGCTTTTTTTTGTCTGTATTCAACTTTTTATAGGAGTCTGAGAAGGAGAATTGTGAGCGTGTCTTATTGCAGAATTTACATCCGCGCTTCTCTGCCTCAACGATCGCCTGATCGCTGGACCAAAAGAAATTATTTTCGCCGATGATTTTTACCAACCCGCCGCGCTCCATCATGTTGCGCGCATTATCGTGGACTCCGGCAAACATCAACGTGCCGCCTTGTGTATGTAACCGTTCATACAGGCGGAGAACGGCTTCGATTCCCGCAGTATCCACCAGCGACACCCCGCGCATGGACAGGATCAGCGCATGCGTATCTCCCAGATTTGCAAAGGCTTCATTGAATTGACCCGTGGCCGCAAAAAATAACGGGCCGGTGAGAAATGCCACGCGCACATGCTGGCAATTCCCTGCAGTTTCAATTCCTCTTTGTTTGAGTCTTTCCACATCAATTTCCAGAACGGTAATATCAATGCTGGCAATTTTATTGAGGAAGACTGCGCCCGCGAGAAACGAGCCGATCAGGATGGCTTGTGTTAAATCCAGTACGATAGTGGCGAACATGGTGATGGTGAAGGCGATCATGTCGGTCTTGAAGAGTTTCCCGAACATGAACTTGATCGCGCCCCATTCGTTCATGCGGATGGCGGTGACCATTAACACACCGGCCAATGCCGCAAGCGGAATGCGAGCCATTAACGGCGCAAGCAGAAACATGGAGAGTAATAATCCAACCGCATGGATAAAGCTGACCATGCGAGTTTGTCCGCCTGATTTGATGCCTACACTTGAGCGCGCAATTGCAGCAGTGGCAGGGACTCCGCCGAAGAAGGGGATCATCATATTGCCAATACCCTGTGCGATCAATTCCTGATTCGCTTGCAAACGTACACCAGTCATATTGGAACCTACCGCGCCGCATAATAACGATTCGACTGCGCCAAGTGCGGTGATGGTTAATGTGGGAGCGAGAAATTCAGAGAAACTGTCCCAGGGGATGTTGGCAAAGCTGAGGCGTTGGTCGAGGAACAATGTTTGAGGGATGGCTCCGATCATCGGGACTGACCAGTTCAAAGTCCAGTTAAGAAGCGTGGCGAGAATGAGTCCCAGAAGGGAAGAGGGAAAGCGCGCGCTCCATTTTTGCGGCATGAAGAGCATGGTTGCGATCACGACAAGGCCGAGAATTACTGTGTGAGAGTCGGGAGTGAATCCGCTGTTGAAATATCCCAATAATTTTTTTGCGGCGGTTTCAGTGGCTTCGGTTTTGACGCCGAGGAAATTATCAATCTGACCGATGAAAATAATAAGGGCGATGCCTGATGTAAATCCGCTGATAACAGGGGCGGGGATGAAGGCGATGAAGCGGCCAAGGCGCATGATGCCGATGATGAGCAGCAGTATCCCTGATAATAATCCTGCGAACCAGATGCCTTCGAGACCGTAGCGTGTGACGAGCACGATCAACACTGCAGACATCGCGCCGGTGGGGCCGCTGATCTGATACGGTGCACCGCCGAGCAGGCCCATAATGATGCCCGCGAGAATGGCGGTCACCAAACCTGCCGCGGCGCTCGCACCTGATGCAACCCCAAAGGCCAACGCAAGCGGCAATGCAACCGCAGCAACTGTCAGTCCTGCGAGTGCATCCTGTTGAAATTTTGCGAGCGAATATCCTGAGAATTCATCTTTATAAAGACGAGCAAGGCTTCTTCGTGGCATATATTATTTCTCCAAAGCAATGATGCCCCCATTTTTGACTGACAAATTTTATTATGACATAACTTTAGTTTTTTGTAACTTTTCTGATTCACAGAACTGACATCCGCGCTTCTCTGCTTCGACGATGGCCTGGTCGCTGGACCAAAAGAAATTTCCCTCGCCGATAATTTCTATCAGGCCGTCACGCTCCATCATGGCACGCGCGTTATCGTGCAAGCCTGCAAACATGAGCGTGCCGCCCTGCTTTTGCAATTTATCATATAAACGGTGAATCTCTTCGAGCCCTTCGGTGTCAATTAATGGCACGCCGCGCATGGACAAGATCAAAGCGTGTGTGTCGGTTAAGTTTGCGAAGGCTTCGTCAAATTGACCCGTGGCTGCAAAGAATAATGGGCCGGTGAGAAATGCCACGCGTACATGTCCGCACTTGCCAGCGGTTTTGATACCGCGTTGTTTGAGACGTTTGATGTCCACATCCTGAACGTTAATGTCAATACTGGCGATCTTGTTTAGGAAAACTGCGCCCGCGAGAAATGTGCCGATCAAAATTGCGTCTGTTAGATTTAAGACAACAGTGGCGAGCATCGCAATTGTGAAGGCGATCATGTCGGTCTTGAAGCGTTTACTGAAGATGCGTTTGATGGCCTCCCATTCATTGGTACGGAAGGCGACTACCATCAGCAACCCGGCCAACGCGGCCAGTGGAATTTTTTCAATGAGCGGTGCGAACAGGAACATAACGGCCAATAAAATAAGCGCGTGGATAATACTGACGAGACGGGTTTGCGCGCCTGCTTGAATGGCAACCTTGGTGCGGATCATGGCAGATGTGGTGGGAATCGCGCCGAAGAAGGGCAGGGCGATGTTGCCCAATCCCTGCGCGATCAGTTGCTGATTGACCTGTAAGCGGGTGCCTGTCATGTTTGAGCCAGCCGCGCCGCATAAAAATGCTTCAATCGAGCCGAGTGCGGTGAGGGTCAACGCGGGGGCGATGAAATCAGAAAGATTGTCCCAGGGGATTGATGTGAGATTGAGGTGTTGTTCGAGGATCAAGGTGCGGGGGATGGAGTCGATGGTTGCGGCCGACCAGCCCAAAGTCCAGTTAAGAAGCGCGGCGACGATCAATCCGAAAAGGGAGGAGGGGAAATAGACATTCCATTTTTTCGGCCAGAGAATCATAATTCCCATCACTACGAAGCCGATGATAATGGCGTGGATGTTGGGCGTGAGTCCGCTATCGAAGTAGCCGATCAATTTTTGCGCGGCGGTTTCTGTGGTGGGTGTTTTGATTCCCAAAAAATTATCGGCCTGGCGGATCATAATAATAAGCGCGATGCCAAGTGTGAAACCGCGAATGACTGGCGCGGGGATGAAGGCGATAAAGCGGCCAAGATGCATGAGACCGATGATGAGCATGAGCAGGCCTGAGAATAAAGTGGCGAACCACATGCCTTCGAGTCCGTAGCGATTGACGAGCACGATCAATACGACGCTGGTCACTGCTTTTGCGCCGCTGATCTGATATGGCGCCCCGCCCAATGCTCCGATCAAAATCCCGCCGATGATGGAGGTGATCAATCCGGCTGCGGGCCCGCACCCGAGCCAACGCCAAACGCCAGTGCCAGTGGAAGCGCCACCGCAGCGACAGAAAGGCCGGCGATCAGGTCCTGTTGAAATTTGACAAGTGAATAGTTTGAAAACTCGTCCTGATAAAGACGAGCCAGTGAACGGCGGGGCATATGTGATTCTCCGAACAGAAATAATTAGATACACAAAGGCTCATGCTCCCCCAAGGCGTCCTTTGTTTTGGTATGAGGATTTTATCACCAAAGCGTTCATAAGAAAGAACTTGAAGGATTACAGCTCTTCAAGTTCTTTCTTAACTAATTGGTTCAAAGATCGCAATTGGAATTTTCCTTTGTGTCATCTTTTGATATTCCAAATAGGGAGCGTGTTTCTTTGTGACGTATTCCCACAGGCGGATATATTCATCACCTTCTGCAAACTTGTATTAACTTTGATCGTTTTGCCTTGCACTTCAATGCTGGCTTGCGGTTGGTTTTGTAGGTTGAAATACCAATCGGCGTGATTATCTTTTCCCCATTGTCTTTCTACAACGAGGATATTTCCCTAAAAAAAATAGGCATTGCTTTGGCTGCGGCTGGCCTGATTTCCGCCGGGTTGTGTTCAAGATCAGAATAGTTTGTGTGCCGAGTCTGCGCACGATACGTCCACGGGTGATGCGGATTAGGGATGCGTTAATCGCCATGAACCATTTGATTAAGATGGTTTTCATACCATCCTTTTGGATTTGTTATGATTTCTGCTCAAAGGTGCCGTCTAAATTCAAATAATAGGTATCCACTTCCAGAGTGGGGAAGATGCGGCGGATCTTTTCTTCAGCTTCGCTCAGATCCTCTTCGTGATGTTCCTCCGTGCCGCCGGGACCGTACATGCCGCAATCTTCGTGGTTGATGAGGATGACTTTGGAAATCCCATGCAGCCGCGCGGAGATATCTACTTGACGGATGACATCATATACATCAAATACGCCGCCTGCCATCACGGCGCGGTCATAACTGCTTTTGCCGAGATTTGTCTCCAGCCATTGATTGATATAGGATTGCAGACGATAGTCCATACAGTGGACAACGATGGCTTCACATTTATGAGACATAGTTTTAGATTCCTTTTTATGAGATCGATTCGAAGTTTCCGTCTAAATGCAGGAAGAAAGTTTCCACTTTTAATTTGGGGAATAAAGCCTTGATCTTAAATTGCGAATCCATCAGATCATGCTTGTGACGTTTGTACGTCCCATCGCGTCCGTAGGCGCGGCAATCTTCATGATTGATAAGACATACGGTTTCAATGCTGTGGATCAATACCGCAAGTTGGACATATTTCAAGACCATCTCGTAATCGTGGACCGCGCCCGCGAGGGAAATGATATCGAAATTATCATATCCAAAGCGGACAGTGATCCACGGTTGGATAAATTTTTGCAGGCGATAGTCCATGCAGTGGACGACAAGTGCATCGCAATGAATGATCGGTTTTTTTGCTGCCATTTTTTACCTCTAATTTTTATTTTTCGTTATAAAAGGAATTTCAATATTTATAAAATCTCGCCAGTACCGCGTTTCAGGAATTGACCATCTCCGCTCTTGCCCAGCCACTTCTCGCCATCCACGATCAACTTGCCGCGCAGGAAGACTTTCTCAGGGTAGCCTGCCAGTTCCCAGCCTTCGTATAGATTGTAATCGGTGCGTTGATGAGATTGTGCGACGCCATACTTTACACGCTTCTCCGGGTCCCAGATGACAATATCCGCATCGGCGCCGGGGACCAGTGCTCCCTTGCGTGGATACAGGCCAAAGATCTTCGCCGAGTTTGTGGACATATAAGCCACGAATTGATTGGGCGTGATATGTCCCGTTTGCACACCATATGTCCACAGGATGGGCATGCGGTCTTGAATTCCGGGCAGACCGTTGGGAATCTTTGTGAAGTTATATTTTCCAAGTTCCTTGCCGGCGATCGCAATTTCCTTTCCTTCATAAACAATCGGCTGTGTGCCATCAAAGAAAAATGGACAGTGATCGGTGCCAATAGTTTGCAGCGTTCCATCGTGAAGTCCCTGCCAGAGCCGAGCATTGTCCATCTCGGTTCGCATCGGCGGGGAGCAGATCCACTTCGAGCCGTCTTCGCGGCTTAATGCATCTTCTGTGAAAAATAAATACTGCGGACAAGTTTCGCCCATCACTTTTACGCCGCGCTCACGTGCATAGCGCAGCATGTCCACTTCACCGCCAGCATTCATGTGGACAATATACACAGGCGAATCCGCCTGCTCTGCCATGGCCGCCATGCGCAGAGTTGCTTCCACTGCACCCCAACTCGGTCTGGTCAACGCGTGCCATTCGGGGTCGGTGTGTCCATCGGCCAGTGCCTGCTGAACGAGGGTTTCGATCACATCTCCGTTTTCACAATGCGCCATCATCAACATGCCGTTCTCTTTTGCAATGCGCAGCGCTTTGAAGATACTGCCGTCATCAATTCTTAATCGTCCATTGTAGGCAGTGAACACCTTCAGCGTTTGAATCCCCATTTCCATTAATGATGGAATTTCCTTCGCGATCTTGTCGCTGAATTGGGTCAGGTTCATGTGGAAGGAATAATCGATTGCGGCTTTAGCGGCTTTTTCCATCCACAAGTCAACCGAATATTTAAAGCCTTCATGTTCCAGGACCACAAAATCCATCGCGGTGGTTGTCCCGCCGAAAGCCGCCGCTTTGTGACCGGTGTAATGGTCGTCGGAGGAAACCGTGTCGAACATTGGCAGATCCAAATGCACATGCGGATCAATTCCGCCGGGCATGATGAGTTTGCCTGTTGCATCGATCACATCCGCGCTGGGGTGGGTGAGGTCTTTGCCAATTTGGACGATGATTTCGCCTTCGATCAAAATATCAGACTGAAATGTATCTGAAGCGGTGATGAGTGTGCCGTTTTTGATAAGTGTTGCCATGGGATGTTCCTGAAGGGCTGAGGTATGTGAGGTGTGTAAGGTTTCTGATGTGTATGAGGTGTGTGAGGTTTTAAGGTTTTTTGCGGGTGTTGTTTTCGATGGATGTTTTTAAGCGTGAGAGAAGGTATCCTACTTCCCGTGCTTTTTCGGTAAGTTTTTCGTAATCTATATCTGAAAGATACTCGAGATCATGAGCAATTTCAATGTGACTTTCTGACTCTGCCAGTGAGCCGATCGAGATATTTAGATGCCGTAAATAGTTTGGCGCTGTTCCAAGTGCGTATCCTTCGGCAATGTTTGCGCCTACAGACACAGCCGCACGGCGCATTTGACTCGTGAGTCCAAATAATTCATGCTTTGGATATTTCTCACTTGCCTTATAAATCATCAATGCAAACTCGTGTGCCCGTTGCCAGACTATCAATTTCCGAAATGCTTTTGGTACACTTTGCATATTGTCTTTTCCTTAAAGATCAGGTGCCTGAGGTGTCTAAGGTTTATCAGGCGTCTAAGGTCTGTAAAGTTTCTGATGTTAACTCATAAACTAAAATCATGTACCTCAAAAACCTCAAAAACCTCAAAAACCTTTTATCCCCAGCAGCGCCATCAAAATTTCCGGCGGAATATCAGTCTCAGGCAAATCCGTTTTATATAATTGCTCATTCTCTGCACGTTCGCGTAAATTTTTCCACAACAATAGACGTTCCTCACCATCTATCACCAAATCATTCAGAGTCTTTGCATTATGCAAATACTCGCCCGTGGAATATAAAAATGTCAGCCGTTTCCATTTATCGGTTTTGATCGGTTCTTGTAATTTTTCAAGTCCGCCCAGTTGAATCTTGTAATATTCTTCCTTCGCACGCGGATGATCTTTCTCGTCGCGCAACAACTCGCCGCGCGTGGTCAACTCGTGCCCGCGGACTTGCGCAATGAACTCAATTTGTCCGCCGCGCTCGGCAAATGCTGAAGGTTGATAAAAAGCCAGATAGTCCACGGCAACAACTTTCGGCGCGGTGCGAAGCGGGATGCGGTACCATCCCAACAGCCGCGCAATTTCCATGTCCCGCATCGTTGGCAAAAGGCACACCAAAATCAGATCAGTTGGCTTAAGCATGTCTTTATTATAATGTTTGATATGAAACTTATCCCCGCGCTTTTGATTCTTGTCTTACTTTCTTCTTGTGGAGGAAGTACCCCGCATCTGACTCTGCCCGTGCCTGATGCCACTCAAACAGCATTCGCCACGCTGACGCCCGTCCCGCCTCAACCGACCTCCACACCCGAGCCGTTTCGCTCGATCCCGGTCATTGGTTACTTCCCCGATTACCGACAACTTGAATCCGTCTGGGCCGAACATCTGACCGATATTATTTATTTCTCCGCCGAACCCCGCGCCGATGGGACTTTGGATACATCGCGATTAAACGAAGCGACATGGCAGGCTTTGCAAAAGATAAGAACAGAAAACGGAACCCGGCTTCATCTGTCCATTGGCGGCTGGGAGCGTGGATCAGATTTCTCTGCAATGACCGCAGATGAGATCACCCGCCATAAATTTGTTAACGCATTAACTGAATTTGCGCTTTCTCACAATCTCGCCGGCGTTGATTTTGATTGGGAATTTCCAAAAGATGAAACTGAATTTAAAGATTACATTTTGTTATTAACCGAAACAAAAGAATCTTTTTCAAGATATAACCTGCTCGTCAGTGTGGCCTTGTATCCCGAGTTGGGATTTCCGCTTAAGTCTTTTGCAGTTGTAGACCGAATACACATCATGTCATATGACCGCGATGTGAAGCACGCAACATATGAGCAGGCCGTGGCTGATTTTCAAGCGTTTGTCGATGCGGGCATTCCACCGGAAAAATTAGTTTTAGGAATACCATTTTACGGGCGCAATACCAAACCGCCTTATCGTGTTTTATCATACGCTGAAATTATGCGGCGCTATCAGCCGGGATTTCAGTTGGACGAAGTGGACGGCATGTTCTATAACGGAATCGAAACCGTTCAGCGCAAGACGTGTTATGCCTTGCGTGAGTCTGCGGGCGGCGTGATGATTTGGGAACTCGCACACGATACGCTGGATGAAACATCCCTGCTGCAGGCCATCTTTGAAGTATCCGTTGGGAGAAAACCATGCTGATCCATTCATCAAAGTTTGAGCGAATGACCGCCCTGACAGATTTGCTGTTGGGCGCGCTTTCTATTTACACTGCTGTGCAAGTCGCGCAATACAGCGGATTCAATGCACAAGTGTGGACTTGGGCCTTTGGTCTGCTGGCACTCTCGGCAATTTTAGGCGCTATCGCGCATGGCTTCGAGATGAGCAAAAAAACAAATGACCGCATTTGGATGCCTTTGAATCTGTCACTTGGTCTTGTACTGGGACTGTTCGTCGTTGGCGCGTTATATGACTTAAGTGGGGAGGTGTTCGCGCAGAAGGCGCTGCCATTCATGCTTGCGATTGGATTCGCGTTCTTCCTTGTCACAGTGTTTATCCCCGGCAACTTTATGACCTTTATTGCTTATGAAGCCATTGCCATGTTGTTTTCACTGGGCGTCTATATTTTTCTGACCTTCAACGCTACTCTCCCCGGAGCCGGTTGGATGTTCGCCGGAGTGCTGGTCACGATCATTGCTGCGGTGGTGCAGGCAGTTGGCAAGGTGGGAAAATCCATGATCTGGTATTTTGATAACAACGGCGTATTTCATTGGATCCAAATGATCGGGGTGATCTTATTGTTAATAGGGTTGAAGTTTTCTTTGTAGAATTACAGAAAATCAATTTTTACCCGCACTATAAAAAGAGATGGTCACTTTTTCAAGCGACCATCTCTTTTACTTACTTACTCGTTACTTATTACTTCCTACGACAACCCAACTTCTTTATTGAACTCAACGATCAATTCATCAATTTCATCGGCCTGTTTTTGGACATCCGTCCAGTAGTTTGGTTGATACCATTGTTCCTGGATTTCCGAGTAGGTTTTGCCTTGTTGTTCAACCCAGGTGTAATATTTCAAATTATGAACCCGGCGGCGTTCGGGATAAGTCAACTCAAGCATATTATCAGTGGACTGTCCGTGCAGGTAATGGGCGAAATCGGCAGCTGCGTCTCTTTCGCTGTATTCGCCTGATTCCTGATGCATCTCATGTAAACGTGAACGATAGAGTTCCATTGAGTCGGTCAGCATGGTGATCATCACATCGTTCTCGTCCATTTCATAGTACTTGGCTACTTTGATGCAGGAAAGCACGTTCGAAATGCCGGAGAAACCAAGCAGGTCAAGATTGTTGATGACAGCTTCAGGCACGCCTTTTGCTGCGAGATAGGCGCGGCCATTTTCTTCATTGAACAAACGCGCAATGTTGACCACTGCATTGTCATCGATGGCGGTCACAAAGTCTGTATTCTTTACATTATGCACCCAGGGGACATGCTTGTCGCCGATGCCCTCGATGCGATGTGCGCCGAATCCGTTTTCCAAAAGGGTTGGACATTGCAAGGCTTCACTGGCGATGATCTTGCTTTCAGGGAATATTTGCTTGAGATAGTCGCCGCTGGCGATGGTGCCGCCTGAGCCTGTGGCTGAGGCCATGCCGCGGAAGCGGTCATTGGGTCCCATCACTTGTTTGAGCGCTTCTTCCATTGCGTGGCCGGTCACTTCATAGTGCCAGAGATAATTTCCAAATTCCTGAAACTGATCAAAGATCATCAGGTCTTGCCCCGAATTTCTTAATTCCCAGCATTTATCAAAAATTTCTTTTACATTGGATTCAGAGCCGGGAGTTTTGATCGTTTCGCCGGCCACTTTTTCGAGCCACTCAAATCTTTCCTTCGACATGCCTTCGGGCAAAATAGCGATGGATTCACATGCCAGCAAAGCGGAATCATACGCGCCGCCGCGGCAATAATTCCCCGTAGACGGCCAGACTGCTTTTTGAGTCGTCGGGTCAAATTGACCTGTGACCAGCCTCGGCACGAGACAGCTAAACGCCGCCCCGACCTTGTGCGCTCCGGTTGGGAACCATTTGCCAACGATGGCAATGATGCGCGCCTTGACTCCCGTCAGCGAAGAGGGAAGCTCAATGTAATTGACTCCACCAAACGTCCCGCCGGATGCGATGGGTTGATTCTTCCAACTGATGCGAAAAAGATTGCGCGGATGAATGTCCCAGAGTCCGATATTCTTCAATTCCTCTTTTACTTTTGCGGGAATCTTTGAAGGATCTTTCATTTGGGCATAAGTTGGGATGATGATATTGCGCTCTTTTGCGCGTTGAATGGCGCGGGCGCGGCGGTCTTTGTGAATTGTAAGGTCAATTATGGTCATGGGAGTCTCCTGATGATAGTTGTCAGACAAATTATTATAGCGCACAATCCCGTTTTTTTCTTTATAATAGCTTCATGAACATCAACTGGATTCTTGTTTCAGGAATTCTTCTTCTGAATTTTTTTATAAGCATTTATCTGGCCTGGCGCAGTTGGAGCAAGCACTGGCAGGGCGGCCAGGATTTCTTTGCACTGCTCATGATTTCAGCTGGATATTATTCCCTTACTTATGCGCTTGAGCTAATCACGCTTTCAATTCCATTAAAGATTTTTTGGTTTAAGATTGAAAACATTGGAATCATTACCATACCGGTCTTCTGGTTTCTTTTTGCATCTCGGTATACACAGAATGCACGCTGGTTTTCGGGGAAATACGTCGCTTTATTTTTTGTAATTCCATTGATTACCCTGATGCTCATTTTTTCTCCATTCGAAAAATTTTATTATGTCTCTTTGCAGCCTTTTTCAAACGCAGGCGGTCCTCTGCTTGCCGCCGGCGGATTTTGGTATTGGGTGCAGGCTGCCCAGAATTATTTTTTGGTATTGCTTGGCGCATTCGTTATTTTGAGAACGACCTTTCGATATCCGGGTATTTATCGCGGACAAAGTTTGGTGATCCTGGTGGGAATATTAATTCCGTGGCTTGCCAATGCCTATTATCTTTTGTCCCGGATGATTTTTCCGCAATATTATATTCCTTTGAATTTCACAGCTTTGGCTTTCGTCGTCACCGGATTAATTTACAGCTTTGGTATTTTCCGTTTGGGGTTTCTTGACCTTGCTCCCATTGCACGTGAGATCATTTTTGAGAACATCCCCGAAATGGTATTGGTGTTGGATGCCGCAAACCGTATGGTGGATGTCAACAGCATGGGTCAGAAATGGCTTGGGCTCGGACATGAAAAATTAACAGGCAGTCATATTCGAGTGATTTTTAAAGAATTGTATGAAGTGTTGGAATCATACGATGACTTTCAGCAGGGCAATGCAGAAGTGAGGATTAACAGCGCATCGCCCCGCGACCTTGAACTGGTGATTACACCCCTGACAGATTCTCAGGGACAGTTGGCAGGCCGCGTGGTTGTGGCGCGTGATATTACCAGTAGGAATCAGGCCATGATACTGATGAACCAGCGCAATGACCTGATCCATTTGCAAAGTTCGGCTTTGAACGTGGCGGTTAACGCCGTGGTGATCACAGATGTGAATGGACGCTGCATCTGGGTTAACCGCGCATTTTCAGAGATCTCGGGTTATTCTTCTGACGATGCACTTGGCAAAAATCTATCCTTCTTAAAATCAGGCGTGCAGGATGATAAATTTTACAAAACCCTTTGGGAAACCATCAAAGCGGGGAATACCTGGCAGGGAGAAATCGTTAACAGGCATAAACTGGGACACTTGTTTGTTGAAGAGATGACCATTGCGCCTGTCAATAATGATAAAGGTGTTGTGACAAATTATATTGCTGTCAAACAGGATATCACCGCCCGCAAACGAATGGAACTTGATTTGCAGGAAGCCAATCGCCGCATGAAGTTCCAAATGGAAGAGATCATCAGTTTACAGGACAAACTTCGCGAACAGGCCATCCGCGACCCGTTGACCGAGTTGTACAACCGCCGGGTTCTTGAAGAAACTCTGGATCGCGAAGTGTCACATGCCAGGCGGGATGAAAAAGGTTTTTGTATTGCGATGATTGACATCGACAATTTTAAAGGGCTCAATGACCGTTATGGACATCGGGTAGGTGACTTGGTTTTAACATCCTTCGCGAAAATATTGGAAAATAATACTCGTCGCGGCGATATCGCCTGCCGTTTTGGCGGTGACGAATTTGCAGTGCTCATGCCGAACGCCAGTGTAGAAGGTGCGCGCAAACGTGCCCAGCAATGGCGTAGAGCCTTTCAAATGCTGCATCAAAGTTTCAATGGACAGGAAGTGCAGGTATCTCTGTCTGTTGGGATCGCCTCCTATCCACAACATGGTGTGGATGGTATGGCGGTGCTGGAATCTGCCGATAAGGCTTTATATAGATCGAAGGAAAAGGGAAAGAATCAAGTGATGATCTTTGAAGAAGATTATACTTGCCAGATAAAAATCTTTGACTACCAAGTTACTGCAGATCATAAAGCTCTCTTCCAAGTCACTAAGAATCCCTGGAGATTTTGGCCTTTTTCCGGACCCAAAATTTCCTCTGTTAAGAACGCTGGGGGTAAAGGCTAATATTCACACTTCAAGCATAAAATAAAAGAGGAAAGACCATCATGGCCCTGGTCTTTGAGGCGTTCAACCTTACATGTGCCGGTGGTTTGCACCAGGGTTTTGGAAAGGTTGCGGTTACTTTTCTTTTTCTTTACTTCAACTCACACCCCAAGCATCTTACTCACAACCGAAAGCAGAATTCCGCCCGCGATCACACTTCCCAGTTGACCGGCGGTATTCGCGCCCATCGCGTGCATCAGGATGAAGTTGTCCGGGTCTTCGTCATTGGCAGTTTTTGCGGCCAGACGTCCGGCCATTGGGAATGCTGAAATTCCCGCCGCGCCGATCAATGGATTGATCTTGCCGCCGGAAATGACACACATTAATTTCCCAAATAATAACCCAGCGACCGTATCCAACACAAAAGCAAATAATCCCAATATCATGATCTTGCCCGTATCAAGATTAAGGAATGCGGCAGCGCTCATGGTGGAGCCAATTGCCAGCCCTAAAAAGAGCGTGGCGATGTTAATGATCTCATTCTCTGCAGCTTTGCTTAACCGATCCACAACGCCCGACATCTTGAGCAGATTTCCCAGCATCAGCATCGAGATCAACGGCGTGGCTTCCGGTACGAGCAGACCCACAACCAGAGTCAGCACAACAGGAAACAGGATCAGAGTCATTTTTGAAATGGGTTTCGGCGCATAATCCATTTTGATCAGGCGCTCTTTTTTCGTCGTCAGTAATCTCATCAAGGGCGGCTGAATGATCGGGATCAAACTCATGTAGGAATACGCGGCCACTGCAATCGGAGCCAATAATTCAGGCGCGAGTTTGGTCGCAACGAAAATTGAAGTCGGTCCATCAATCGCGCCGATCACGCCAATCGATGCGGCTTGATTCAACGGGAAGCCCAATAGAATGGCAAGGATGAGCGTGCCGAAGATTCCAAATTGTCCCGCTGCGCCCAGCAGCACCATGCGCGGCTGCGCCAGTAACGGCGAGAAATCGATCATCGCGCCCACGCCGATAAAGATCAGCAACGGGAATAATTCTGTTTTGATTCCTGCATCGTATAAAACTTTTGTCATGCCTTCAGATGCGGTCATGCCGGCCAGCGGAATATTTGCCAGCAAACATCCGAATCCGATTGGCAATAAAAGCACAGGTTCTATTTCCTTGAACACTGCCAGATAAATTAATATCAGCGCGGCAGAGATCATCACTGCGTTGCCGAACGTGAAATGTGTAAAGCCTTTGATTAGATCGGGAAGTAATTCACCTAGATCCATGAAGCCTCGCCCAAGTCTGCAAACTTGATCAATGCCTGCTTATGTGCCACGCTTTGCCCCGCGCTCACCAACACTTCGCCCACCGTTCCGCTGAATACCGAGCGAATGCTGTTCTTCATCTTCATCGCCTCAATGATCACGATCACCTGTCCCGCCTCCACCTTTTCACCCGGTTTTACAAATACCTCAATGATCGTTCCGGGTAATGGCGCATTTAAAACATTTCCGCTTAATGCCTGATTCGGAGAAGATGAAGTGGCTGGAGCAGGATTCGGATTAAAGGATTTTTTCTCAACTTGACGCGCATCTTTCTTAACCTCAGCCTGACCAGCGTTCTCAGGCATGACCTCAAACCGTTCACCATCCACGAATGCAACTACAGGACGCGCGTTGATGTTTTCAATTTCAACTTCATAAATTTTATTGTTGACTGTGATTTTATATTTCATATATTCTCCGAAGACCTGACAGGTTTTCGCGAAGCGACCTGTCAGGTCTGAAAATATTAATGTCTTCTAAAGTTACCTTTTTCAGAACTTTGCCGTGTACGCATTCCCAACTGCCAGGCAGAAACGATCGCTGTGGGTGGATCAGGCAATGGGTGCGCAGTGGACTGTCCCTGTTCGGCAAGAGCCACAGCCACTGCGAGAGCAGCCGCTTGCACCTTGAATCCTGTTTCAGAAACAGAAGCAGGCATGGGGGAGTCGGATGCGGGCACTTCGTCGGGGGAATCTTTTTCAGCAGTTAAAAAAGTCAGCACGATCATCATCAGCCACAACAAAATAATTGCGCCGAAGACAAGCCCCATACCGAGGGCGGTGATTTGCAGGGAAAGAGTTAAGTCAGTCATAGTTTTTCTCTTTGACGATAAACCATGGACGATGAGGGTTCGTCGTCCATGGTTCACGGTCTACTAGACAGGGATATTCCCGTGTTTGCGTGGGGGAGCGGGCGCGTACTTATCACGGAGCGCAGACAGTGACGCGATGATCTTCGGGCGTGATTCGCGCGGCTCGATGATATCGTCTACATAACCTGTGGATGCTGCGTAGTATGGATTGTTGAATTTCTCGCGATATTCTGCCGCAAGTTTTTTGCGTTCGGCAATCGGGTCTTCAGCAGTTTCAATTTGTTTCTTGAACAAAATATTTGCCGCACCTTCCGCGCCGATCACTGCGATCTCAGCCGAAGGCCAGGCATAAGTGACATCGGTTCCAAGATATTTACTAGACATCACCACGTACGCGCCGCCATAAGCCTTGCGAGTGATGACGCAGATCTTCGGCACCGTGGCTTCGGAATACGCGTACAAAAGTTTTGCGCCGTGACGAATAATGCCGCCATGTTCCTGCGCGATACCAGGCAGGAAGCCGGGCGAGTCGACGAAGGTAACGAGCGGAATATTGAAGCAGTCGCACATGCGCACGAAGCGCGTCATTTTATCGGCGGCATCAATATCGATCACGCCGGCCATGATGGCAGGTTCCTGACCGACAATGCCCACGCTATGTCCACCAATGCGCGCGAGGCCGATGATGGCATTGCGCGCCCAATCGGGTTGGATCTCAAGGAATGTACCTGTGTCGATAATTTTTTCGATCACTTGATGCATGACGTATGGTTCGGTCGCTTCCAATGGGATGATGTGATTGAGTTCTTCATCCATGCGTGAAAGCGGATCGCCCGCCTGCACATAAGGCGGATTCTCAACATTGTTGGAGGGAAGATAGGAAAGGAAATGCCGCGCCATATCAATGGCCGCCTTTTCACTTTCCACGCTGACATGCGCCACACCGCTGACGGAAGTATGCACGCTTGCGCCGCCCAATGATTCTGAGTCGATGATCTCGCCGGTGACGGCTTTGATCACATCCGGGCCGGTCAAAAACATGAATGAAGATTTTTCAACCATGATGACCATATCTGTCAGAGCAGGGGAGTAAGCCGCGCCGCCTGCGCAGGGTCCGAGCATAACGCTCACTTGCGGCACCACGCCCGAATATTGCGCGTTGCGTCTGAAGATTTCAGCATAACCGCCCATCGAACGTACGCCTTCCTGAATGCGCGCGCCGCCTGAGTCGATCAGTGAAATAAACGGCACGCCATTGCGGACAGCCAGATCCATTACGCGGCAAATTTTATGCGATTGCATTTCGCTTAGTGTGCCGCCATAAATTGTAAAATCCTGTGAGTATAAATAAACTGTCCGCCCGTTGATCTGTCCATAGCCGGTGATGACTCCATCACCATAAAACTTTTCCTTTAACAAATCCATCTCATCGCCTTGATGTGTGATGAATGGCTCGATCTCGTTAAAGGTGCCGGGGTCAAGCAGTAACTCAACCCGTTCGCGCGCAGTTAACTTTCCTTTTGCACGCTGCTTTGCGTTCCGCTCCTCGCCGCCGCCTTCAAGCGCTTTGGCACGGATCTTTCTCAACTCAAGAATTCTGGGGTCTTCGTTTGTCATATTAATTCCTTTAGGTGATAAATTTCACAATTGGAAGTATATCATTCGACGACGGATAGGCCAGTGATTTATGACATACAGGAAATAGGACAATCCGCTTCGTCTTTTGCTGACAATTGATTCAGGTTAATTGATTTTATCTCCCTTTTGGTTGATTCTACTTAATAAAAGACCGCAGACGGCGGACGATAGACCATACGATCTATTGTCCACAGTCCACGGTCAATTGACTGGATCAAAATTGAATCCACTCAACCGCAGCCAGTCCATTGAATACGATCTGTTTATTGTATGCCGCATTCTTTTGACGGGCAAATTTAGCCAGTGTCTCTTTTTGTGCCCAGGAGCGGCCATTGCCGGATGTCATTTGCCGCCATAAAAAGAAAGTCCAGTTTTGAGGATGTAATCCGATCTGACGGATAATTTTTGGAGAAATATTTCCTTCCCCAGTTGGAGTCAGCGCAACCAATCGTCCGTTAGGGCGCAGGATGCGTGCGGTCTCTTCCAACAGGGGAAGGGGATTGGGTATCAGGAATAACACTGAGCAAAATGTCACAGCTTCAAATGAAGCGGTTTCAAAAGGCAGAATATCCGGGATTAATAAATGGAGCGGGGTATCCAGAAGTGCAGGCCGCTTTCGCGCTTCAGATAACATTTCACTATCTGTGTCTGCTCCTTCCCAACGAAAACCGGTTTGAGACTTTCCCAACTCAAGCAGCTTGCCCGCGCCTGTTCCCACATCCAACACTTTGGCATTGTTCGGCAGTGGTTCCAGTATTTGCAATACAGGTTTTAGGAAATGAAAATACCATGGCGCATCCTGCACATAGTGAAAGAATTGAGCCATATTCATTTTGAGGTGCTCTTTTTTATAAGCCACGCGATGAAACCTGCGACGATCAAACCAATACTGGCAAAAGAGGCAATAAATTTGACAGCTGTGAATAGCGCTGAGACTGAAGCCAGCGCATCCAGCCGGTCTGGATAAACCAGCATGATCGTTGCAACACTGGCATTTTCAAGATAGTCGCCGATCATTGCCGCAAAGGGAATGGTATTGAGCAATAGCCAGGCGCTATTCGTATTAAATGCGCGTTGAAAGACAAGCGTGATGGGAATCGACAGGAACAATGCCTGTGCAATTGGAATAAAAAGATCAACAGGCGATACGCGCGTCAAATAGAGATGGATGCCGTACTCGCCATAATCTGCCAATTGGCTGTATAGCGCATCCGCAGATCTCCAAAATTGCGTATCGGGTACGTTGAGTCCGTTAGCCAGCGCCATCAATTCCTCCGATGAACTCGCCGAAGAGAGCATTGCGTATCCCAGCCCAAACATAATCAGTGTCAGGAAAAGAAATGATCTGATGCTTGCAATTCCCTGTATGTGCTTACTCAAAGCGGTTAATGATTTCATGCCATTTTTTTCCAAAGTAAAAAAGTGCACGGAGAATATTCCCCGCACACTTTTTTCACTATTTATCCGGTTGTTCCTGCTGTTGCTTTGGGACGCCATAATGTCAACAAGATTATGAACAAGGTGGCATTGAACATGGGAAACCCTGAGTGACTCAGTCCCACGATGCCAGTTGCGGTGTAGAAAATTCCCACTGCCAGATCCAGAACTTGAATCAGGATCATGTTATTGATCCAGAATAATTGTTTCTCCGGCTCACGCGCAATGAACAACATGCCGACGCCATATGCTAAAAAGCGGGCAGCCAGCATTCCAAGCGGGTAGGCGATATCCGCCTGCGGTATGGAATGTCCCATCATCCCCAGAAACTTCATTGGAATGAAGAGATACATCAGTCCCAACACCAGTTGCACAACCCCAATGATACGTAATAACACTTTCAATTTCATGATCGATCTCCTTGTTTTGATTTTTTAAATTACACATGTAATTCATGTGTTTGTACGCAAAAATATTGCTTTTTATGGCGGTTCGTCATCAAATCAACTGCCAGTCTGGTTTTCAAGGCTGTTTCTCCTGGCGAGAATTGAAACAATTTTATCAACGTGAAAACGCAAGACTTAATATCACCCCCTGGCAAACAATGCCGGCGAATAAAATGATCAATGAAACGATTCTTTTTTCTGATACCTTGCTGAACTTAAAGAGCAAATATCCGATGACAATATTAAGCGATCCCCACAGCACATTACTTAATGGCGATGAATTACCCAAACCCGGTGGGTTGCCAAACGGTGAAGGGAATGGGTTGCCGGAAATGCCATTGACATAATGTGGTACGACATTCGCAAGAGTCATCCCGGCAAAAAAGTTTGCTACATAGTGATAGCATTTTGTATTTGATTGTTCTTTTGTTTCCATTTTTATCTCCTTGTTTAAGTTTATTTGTAAACTACATACTTAGTATATATAGTTATTCGTAAAAAAATCTTACTTGTTGAGGGTTGCCATTAAATCTGCAATTGTGGTCTTTTCCAAATGGGACTTCATGGCTGCCTCTGCGTCGGCGAGGATCGTGGATACAGATTTTTCCGCACGTGTGGGCTTCACGCCTGTTACTCGCAGCTTATGATCCTGACGAAACATAGGCTTGCCTGTTTCAATGGCAAGGAACACATCCAACAGGGTGATGTTTTGCGGCGGTTTCGCCAGGCGTACTCCGCCTCGCGATCCTTCGCGGGTCTCAATGATTCCTGCGCTGGCAAGATTTCCAAGAATTTTTACTGCTGTTGGGTTGGGGATATTCAACGAGGCAGATAACTCTTTTGTTGGAACAAAGTCATAGAATCCCTGGCTGACTTTGTCACCTACAAAGAGAACTGTAAAAATAGCCTGTGAAAACGATAGTGAATAGCTCATAACTTTATATATTTTATATTTAGTTTATTTATTTGTCAAGGGGGAATTATAAAGACCGTGGACGATAGACCGTAGACTGTATGGTTCATTGTCCATCATCTGCTTATCCTTTCAGCAAAACGATCTCGCGCTGCGGTTCGCCTAAATATTCTGCGCCGTTGGTGGTCATCACAACATCTTCTTCCAGCCCAACATAACCAAAGCCATCTACAGCGAGGCCGGGTTCGACGGTGAAGATCTGACCGACTTCCAGTTTCTGGTTGGGTGAGTCGCCGTATTTCTCCCAGAGCGGACCAAGCAGCGCGCCGCCGTCGTGGGCGACACGCCCCAGTTGATGACCGAGGGCGTATTTGAATTCAGGATAGCCAGAGTCGATGATGCGCTTCGGTTTCATCTTCACGCAAGACATAACATACCCGTTGAATATCGGAACAATAACCTTCATACTTCACACCAAAATCAAAGTGGACAATATGTCCGCGTTCGATCTTGGTGTTTGTCGGGCCGTTATGTCCAACAGGGGAGTCTGGTCCGCTGTTGACGGCGGGGCAATTGTCAGCGGGCCAGGCGAGTTCGACGTTGTATTCGCGGGCGAGGTTGTGCATATACGCGCCGACTTCGAGTTCGGTCATACCGACTTTGATGAAGTCAAATGTCTTCTTGAAAATTTCATCTGTGATCTGAACAGCTTTGAGTACGCGCGCCTGCTCGGCGGGAGTCTTTCTTCCGCGCAGGGCAGAGATGATAGGTTCAGCGCTGACGAGTCTTTCGGCGTAGGGTGTGCCCGCCAGATATTCTCTGAGGAATTCGTACATGGCATGAGTCAACCCGTCAGCGTGGACATTGTTTCTGGAAGTGTTAACAGCTATTCGTTCAGGGTTGATGCGGGTAATTGTCTCTTTGAGCAAGGCGCTGACTGCGGTGTCGTATCCAATAATTTCGTCAAAGACATTTAATCGTTCGAGTGATTCTTTTTCAAGGTTGCCAATGATGGCGATCTTTTGACCTGTGCGGGTCAGGATGAGTGCGGAAGGCCAGGTAAGGTCGTTTGGCCCGATCAGAAAATCAAGAACAGGGTCGCGTACGCCGGATGTTTCGCGCACGAAGGTAAGCCACATGTCAATTTCCTGTTCCTTGAGAATGGCAATGGCTTGATTTACTTTTTCTTGAATGAGTGACATGGGGGCTCCGGGAGGAAAGGATGAATGAGGAAAGAAGAAAGATTTTTTGGTTATGGTCTATGGTCTGCGGTCATTGTTCTGTGTGTTCTTGGGTCTTTGACTAAAAAGATAAGAATGCCGATCATAGCTAGTGAAAGGACAATTGAAATTGTGAAGGTTGGGATGAAGCCTGCTTTGTCTACGATCCAGCCGCCGATGAGGGGGGCGATGATGGTGGCGGGGGCGGTGAGGGTTTGTGATAGCCCGATATATAGCGGACGTTCTGACTCGGTTCCAAAGTCTACGGTCATGGCGATGCCGATGGTCCAGATGGAAACGTTGGCGAGGCCGGCAAGCAGGAAGATGGGATAGAACCACGCGATGGAAGTCGCGTTCCATGCCAGAATGGAACTGAGCAAGGCGGCAACTGCGCCAAGGATCAGCATGGCGCGATGACCAACCCGGTCACCGATCCAGCCCATGCCAATGTTCGCCACAGTTTGGGAGATGGTTAAAGTGGCGGTGAGGAAACCGGCGGTGATGGCATCCATATTGAAGCGGCGCAGGGCGTAGATGATGTAGAAGGAAAATCCCATGGTGGCGAATTGCGAGAGAAAGCGTGCAACTAGGAACCAGTTGAAGTTTTTATCCTTGCCAAGAATTCTTTTTGAGTCGTCCCAGAAGTGAGTCTTTTCTTCGGGGATGATCTTTTCAGTGTCTTCGGGTTCGCGCGTTAATGCGAGTGCGAACCATGACAGGGTGAAGAAAATGCTTGCGATGAGGAAGCAGGCCGCAAAGTCGAGGGGTGAATCGAGATAGTCCAAAAGATAGCCGGCTGCGACGGCTGATCCGCTGATGAAGAGATTCGCGAGTCCGGCTTGTAATCCAAAAAATGTGCCGCGTGTTTCAGGCGGAATAATTTTTGAGATCATGGAGGTCCACGAGTTGGCGGTGAATCCGCCGCCGAGTCCCTGCCAGACGAGCAGAATAAATGTGGCGATCAGGCCGGCTTGCAGGCCGATGGTGGGCAGCAGGAGGGCCACGATGGCGAATCCTAAAAACGGAATCCGCTCGTGGATGGTCATTAGTAAAACGTTTGGTTTGTATTTGCGCAGACGTGAGACAAAACTCGCGGTGAACAATTGCGGCAATTGCCAGCCAACCGAATGGATGGCAGGCACAAGGCCGATCAATAACGCGGAGGTGGTCATGGATGCAACGAAGAGGGGGAGGATGGTGCCGAAGGATGCGAAACCGAGCGCCACGCCGAAGAGACTGCCGTCCCATAGACCTACGGTGACGTTATGTTTCAAGTTTTGACGGATGTCTTTTTCAAGATTTGTGAGCATTCATCGATTGTACCTGATGCGCATTTTAGACCGTAATTTTGCTCTTGACAGATTTTTGCTTTTGCATAAAATAAAAACGAACGTTCGTTCATTTTTATTTGGAGAAGAAGATCATGCCTGTAAAAGAGAAAGACACCCCAACGAAAGGTGAGACCACCCGTATCGCCATTGAAGATGCCGCTGTGACTTTATTCATGGAACATGGCTACCATGCCACGTCCATGCGACAGATCGCAGAACAGGCCGGCCTTGCGCTGGGTGGGATCTACAATCATTTCTCAAGCAAAGAGGAACTTTTCGAAGCCATCATCATTGACAAGCATCCATATAAAAGAGTTTTACCCGCCTTGCTCGCCGCGCAAGGGAATACGGTAGAAGATTTTCTGCGCAGCGCGGCGCGTCTTGCGCTGACTGAGCTTAAGTCGCAGCCGTATTATATGAATTTGATGTTCATTGAATTTGTTGAATTCAAAGGCAAGCATGGCGCTTCCATGCTGCTTGAGATCGCGCCCAAGGTTCTGCCAGTGTTTGAAAAGTTGGTCAAAGGCCGTAAGGAACTGCGTATTACCAATCCGGTCATGCTGCTGCGCTCTTTCTTCGGGATGTTAATCTCATTTTTCCTGACCGATATGATCATGGGGAATTCTCACCTCGGGAAGCTCATGCCAAAAGATCCGCTGGATGCCTATATGGATATTTATTTTCACGGAATCATAAGGGGAAAGGATGAATGATGAATTATGAAGGATGAATTTAAGATCAAAATCTAAAATTCAAAAACCTTTCTTCTTTCTTTTCTTTTATTCATCCTTCCTATTTCATCCTTATCACTAAAAGGACTTGCTCATGCTCAATTCTCGTATTTTCTCCATTATCCGCAAAGAGTTTTTGCAGATATTTCGTGATCCGCGTACGCTGGCGATGATCATCGTCATGCCCATTATGCAATTGTTTCTGCTTGGGTATGCGGCCACCACAGATGTTAAGAACATCTCCATGACCGTATGGGACCAAAACAAGACTCCGCAATCCCGCGCCCTATTGGATGCCTTCCGTGCCGCGGATTATTTCGTTCTTGATTATTCTGTCGAATCTGCCGACGAATATCAAAAGCTGGTTGAGTCAGGTGATACACGCGTGGTATTGGTCATTCCGCCTGATTATGACCGCCGCCTGATCGAAGGCAATGCCCAGGTCTTAATGGTGCTCGATGGTTCGGACGCCACCGTTGGTGCTACAGCACTATCCACGGCGCGTCTGGTCGGGCAGGCATACTCCACAAAAATCCTCGGCGAACAGACCGCGCTCGCCGGGCGTGCGGCGCCTTCCGCGCCCGTGGAGGTGCGGACACAGGTTTGGTACAACCCTGATCTTGACAGCGCCTTCTTCAATATCCCCGGCGTGATCGGTATGATCCTTTCCTTCATCACTTCGATCCTTACCGCCACAACCATCGTGCGTGAACGCGAACGCGGCACCATTGAACAGTTGATTGTCACTCCCATTCGATCTTGGGAATTGATTGCCGGGAAATTACTGCCTTATGTGATCTTGGGCTTTATCGAAACATTTGAAATCCTATTGATCGGCCATTGGTGGTTTGGTGTTCCCATTCGCGGCAGCGGCGGATTAATTATTCTCACCTCGGGCTTGTTCCTCATGTCCAGTCTGGGCATCGGCTTATTGGCTTCCACGCTGGCAAATACACAACAGGAAGCCATGATGACCGTGATGATGTTCAACCTGCCGATGATCTTTCTTTCGGGTTTCTTTTTCCCAATCGCGGCCATGCCAAAATTTTTGCAGGTTGTCTCCTATGCCATTCCTCTGCGTTATTACCTGACCATCATTCGCTCCCTTTTGATTAAGGGTGTTGGTCTGGCTGCCATTCAAAGTGAAGTCATTGCGCTGATCATCTTCGGCGTTGTCATCATGGGCGCCGCGTCCCTTCGCTTCCGCAAGCGGCTCGATTAATCATTCAAAAATATTTTTAAGGAGTTACTCATGCATTCAAAAATCCCCATGCCCGTTCGTATTGTCCTCGCTGTGATCCTCATCGGCGCACTGGCATATGTAGGCTACCGCACACTCAATGATTCCACCAACGGCGATCTCACCGCCTCCGGTTCCATCGAAGCCACCATTGTGAACGTCTCACCGGAACTCGCTGGGAAAGTCTCAGCCGTGGACGTTGAAGAAGGTTCACTTGTGGCGATGAATGACTCGCTTCTTCATCTGGACCCGAGCCTGCTGACTGCCCAACGGGCAGTTGCCGCCGTTCAAGTGGATTCTGCCAACGCCGCCCTCGCATCCGCTCAAACCAAATATGATCAAACCCTGCAAGCTGCCCTCTCCGCACAGGAAGCTTGCGTGCCAAAGATTGGTATCGTTCCGCGCCCGATGAATTTGATCAGCCCTTATGGTACATCGCACAGGCCGAAGAAATCGCCGCCGCACAAACCGAAGTGGACACCGCCAAAGTTGCGCTTGATGATTCACTCGTAAATCTTGAAAAGGTAATCAACGATCTGGGAAATAACCAATACGTTACCGCAGAGAAGCGACTGGCTGAAGCACGCGCTGCTTTCTTCATTGCAGACAAGGTTAAGATTCAAGCTGAGAACGCCGTTGAAGGCGGAGGTTTACAGGATGCGGCCTATGATTACTACAATGATGCCGAAGATGAACTCAACACCGCTCAGGATGCCTTCAACGATCTCACCGGCACAACCGCCGAAGAAGATATCCAATACGCCCGTGGACAGGTGATCGTGGCCCAACAGCGTTACGACGCCGCATACACGCGTCTGCTTTCATTGCAAACCGGCGAGCAATCTCCCGCCGTGATTTCTGCCAAAAATTCCCTTGATCAAGCGCAGACTGCTGTCACACAAGCGCAGGCCAATCTCGACTTGCTTGATAAACAGATCGCCAAACTGGACGTATTTGCTTCGATTGATGGCGTGATTCTCACTCGCAACGCTGAGCCTGGAGAATTTGTCCAGCCGGGTTCGGTTGCGCTCACGCTCGCCAATCTCGCAGACTTAACCATCACCGTTTATGTCCCTGAAGACCGCTACGGAAAAATTTCCCTCGGGCAAACCGCCGAAGTCCGCGTGGATTCCTTCCCTGATCTGACATTCAGCGCCACCGTGGTCCATATTTCGGATCAAGCCGAATTTACCCCGCGCAACGTCCAAACCGCTGAAGGTCGCAGTTCCACTTTTTATGCAATCAAACTGAAGATCGAAAACTCCGATGGTAAGTTGAAGATCGGTATGCCGGCGGATGTGGTTTTTAAATAATTGGCGAGAAGTAAAAAGTAAAAGTAAGAAGCATATTGAATAAATGGTGGCCGAGTAAGGCGCAGCACTCTTCCTAACTGTATTAAGACCAGATGTATGGCGAATGGAGAACATGATGAAACCCATAACCTTCGATTGGACAAAGATGAAGAACATTCAAAAGATTCATCGTGTTCTTTACGCCATTGGACTTGGCCCACTCATCGGCAGGATCATTCTCTTTGGCCACTACAGGCCGCAGGTCAGGGATGAAGCGGGTCACTCCTCTTCAATATGAAATGATCGGCGCTGATTATTATCTGGGTGCGGCACGTGGATTAAAGTCTGATTGGGTGCTTAATATTCAAGCACATCCGCAAGTGAATGTGCGCGTGGGCGCAAAACATTTTCAAGGCGTTGCCGAAGTTATTAGCGACCCAATAAAGTTCGCAGATTTTATGGAAGTGCGCCTTGAAAGACATCCGTTCATGATCGGATTAATAATGGAAAAGGCGCATGGATTGCCTCGGCGCCCCAGCCGCGCACAATTGGAAGGCTTGGCAAAAGATGAGGCGTTCGTGATCGTTCATCCAACAAAATTTAGTGAGAATTAACCGTGACAAACACTCTAGTTCAAGCAAGTGGAATTAAAAGATACTTCGGTAATGTTCATGCCGTAGATGGCGTTGACCTAAACATAAAATCAGGCGAAATTTATGGACTCGTCGGGTCAGACGGCGCGGGGAAGACCACCACCATGCGCTTGTTGGTGGGGGCGTTGCTGCCCACACAAGGCGAGATCGAAATCTGCGGCTATGACCTGCGGACACAAGTGGAGTTGGCTCGCTCAACTATTGGCTATCTCTCGCAAAGATTTTCCATGTATGAAGATTTAACCATCCTCGAAAACATTCGCTTCTTCGCCGAGATCCGCGGACTTTCCTCCTCAGAGTGGCTGCCGCGCTCGATGGAAATTCTTGAATTTGTCGGGCTCGATAAATTCAAAGATCGCCGCGCCGGCCAGCTCTCTGGCGGTATGAAACAAAAACTTGGCCTCGCCTCCGCTCTGGTCACTCGTCCGCGCTTGTTGTTGTTGGATGAACCCACCACAGGTGTAGACCCTGTCACTCGCCAGGATTTCTGGCAGTTGGTTATCAAATTGGTTTCCAGTCGCGAAGGCGATGGCGTATCTGTAATTATCTCCACGCCTTATATGGATGAAGCCTCACGCTGTCATCGTGTGGGATTCATGAAAGCGGGCAAGATCATCGCCGAAGATACTCCGTCCAATTTGCGGGCGCGGTTAAATGGACGTGTACTCGAACTGCGCGGTGCGCCCATCAATCAACTGCGCCATGTTGCGCATCAAGATGCAGATGTCGAAGATGTTGCCGCGTTCGGTGACAAACTACATGTGCGCATTCGCGAAGGAAAATCAGACGAGATCATGAAGCGTTTGCCCATTAATATCCAAGCCGCTGGCGCAACGGTCACAGATTTGCGCATCATCCCGCCTGCGCTGGAAGATGTATTCATCGCTTTATCGGAGTCGAACCATGACTGAGTCTGTAATTGTTGTTGAAAATCTCACGCGCCGCTTCGGTGATTTCGTGGCCGTGGATCATATTAACTTTGAAGTGAAAGCGGGGGAGGTGGTTGGTTATCTCGGCCCGAATGGCTCCGGCAAAACCACCACCATTCGCATGTTACTCGGTTTATTAAAACCCAGCGATGGCAAAGCCACCGTCCTTGGCTACGATGTTTTTAAACAAAGCGAAGAGATCAGAATGCGCGTTGGATATATGTCGCAAAAATTCGCCATCTATGATGACTTAACGACTCTCGAAAATTTGACATTCTACGGCGGCGTTTATGGGATTAATGACAAAGCCCGCATCTTGCATACCCTTGAGCTGGTCGGACTCAATGGGCATGAAAACACGCTGACAAGGGATCTGTCCACCGGCTGGCGGCAGCGGCTTTCGCTGGGCATTGCGCTGGTGCATGAACCGAAATTATTATTTCTCGATGAACCCACCTCAGGCGTTGACCCAACCGCCCGCCGCGCATTTTGGGATCTGATCTATCAACTGGCAGAAGGCGGCGTGACAATTTTAGTCACCACGCATTATATGGATGAAGCCGAATATTGCGAGCGTGTGGCTGTGATGCGTGACGGAAAATTACTGGCCATGGATACGCCCACCGCGTTAAAGAAAAAGATCATCACGGGTGATGTCTGGGAAGTGTACGCGCATCCGCTTGAGAGGGGATTGGATATCCTCGCAGCCATGGACGGTGTGGAACGTGTCGGGTTGGCGGGAGATCACTTGCGCACGATCAGCTCACAGGTAGGGAAAGATGCGATGCAAAGTCTATTGATGAGGGAAAATATCAGCGTGGAAAAAATCGAAAGAGGCGAGCCCACTCTGGAGGATGTCTTCCTGTCACTGGCTCGTTGAGAATAAGTTAAAACGTTTGCAGGTTTGAACATTTGAAATGTTCAAACCTGCTTTTTTGTTACTGAGGTAGGGATGTTTCGGGGGTGACGATTGCCATGATGAGATAGGCAATGACAATACCGGGGCCGGCAAGGAAGAAGCCAAGCACGAATAACAGACGTACAACGGTTGGGTCAATGTTTAGATAATCTGCGAGACCTGCGCACACGCCCGCGATCATGCGGTCAGACTTGCTTCGGGTTAGGGTTTTATAGTCGCTCATTTTTTACTCCTTTCATTTTTCTGTTTGTCTATTTGTTTTACGCAGATAAATGAAAAGAGTTGCAGGCTATGGATCGCCGAGTGGCATAGGGTAGGGGAGGATAAGTTCTGCGGGCAATATCTCAAAACTACTTTGAAACTTTTGAATGTTGATCTGCCTGAGTTGTTCAATAATCAATAGCGTTGCATTGACCGTATCTTCTATAATGCGTGTCATGGTGGATTCGTTGAGATAGGGAAACTTTCTTTCGATAAAAAATTCGGCGTCTGGTTCACCATAGAATTTCCGGATATGGTTGTATTGTTGATGCAGGGCTTTTTCATTGACGAATGGCAAATAAGAGGGTGGACTTGGTGTTTTATGAATGATCTGCCAGAATAGATTTTCAGGGTGGGCACGGTTGTAAAGCTGGTCGAGGCCATACCAGTCATCTTTGATCCTATCCCAGGCTTTCTGCGGATCTGTGGCGATCATTTCCTGAAAGGCGGCTTTTGTGGTGGTTCCCAGATATTTCATCCATAAAATGTCGCAGATGAGATGTGTGAAATAACCAAAGCGGAAACTATAAAGTTGAATATCATCCTGCGGGTTGAGAGGTGCAAGATATTCGCGGTAATACACGAGGTCGCGGATCATGTCTTCGCCTTCGCCTTTTTGCAGGAAATGAGTCACTTCCTTGGGCGGGTCGAACACTGTCCACGTTTCGTTGGGGATGCCTGAGTCTGGTGCAAGATTCCCGAACGTGAAGAGGATTTTATCCAACTCGGGAAAGTGGGGAAGAAGTTTTTCCGCGATGCGCAGGTGACAGATCCATGTGCCCATTATTTATGTTTTCTTCCCTCAAAATAATTGGCGCTTGCGGCGTAGAGCAGGAATATCCCGATCAATATAAAGAATACAGCTTGTATGCCAATGAAGCGGTATTGGATGATTCCAAACCATGAAAACAAAGCGCCAACCAGCCCGTAAAATATGGCATTGCGTGTGTATGCGGATGCAACCCGTTTGGATTGAAATAAATTGCGCGCGATAAGCTGTTCCTGTTTATGGACATCATCTTCGTGGCGGTGCAGGCAGGCCAGCACATCGTCAATCACTGCGGCGCACTCGGGGCACAATCCGCGCTGACAGTGTTTGCAATAGTCCGATGGCGGGTTTTCAGGGTGGTAAAAACAATTCATGTTCTTTTCCTCTTTTTTCTTCTCAGGGTTCCTCCCTTCAACCGGATGTCTCAGAACTGTTTTCATTTTATCGGGCGCGGATTTGCGCGGGTCGCTGATATAGATCTCGTGATGTTTGCCGCCAGCCGGGCCGACGCGATCTTTGAATCCGTTCTCTGCCATGAATTCTTTCATACGGTCAAATGTGGCGGGTTCGGTGGCGTAAGGACCGATGTGCATGGTCTGCACGGACAGGCCTTCGTTAAAACGGGCGAGCCTTAATTTGTTGAGCAGGTCACTGTCCCCTTTTTTCTTGCGGACTTGTTCACGCGCTTCCTCGAACATCTCACTGGTGATGACATCCGGCTGCATGATCATCAGTGTATAAAACCAATTGTCCTTTATGGTGATATCGAAGAATCCATCTTCCACCCACCACAAGCCTTCAAGCGCCATCACGGGATAATCAATTGCGTTCGTCTTGCGTTTCTTAAGCATAAATTTGAGCGTGTAAGAAAGCCCGTATAAAGCCTGAGTTGCTTCAGCAAACAGCGGGGACGTGCCGGGAGCAAATCCCTTTTCAATGGCGCCATCGATCATTGCAAACTGAAACTCAGGGACTTGAATCGACTCTACCTTCTTCGCCGAAGGCTGATACAGATGCTTGAATTGTTTCTTGAGATCTAATACTTTCACGGGAAGCTCCTTTTTTTTTTTGGGGGAAGAGGGGGGGGACCCCATAGAAACTTGTCTTTGTGCCTTGGTTTAGTTTTTGGCGTTTGGAACTCCATTACTCGTTACTCATTTCCCCCCTCATCCACTCTTCAACCCCTTACGCAGCAGAGTCCTTGCCCAGCGATAGTGACTGCTCGTGGCAGAGACAAAATATGCGGCGAGGGCGTTGTTGCGCGTCCAGGGATAATGTCCACGGGTGAATAATTCCTTTTCGGGAATGGATTGAATGACCTTGATGATTTTCTTATGCGACGATTTGAAATCCTTTTGAACATCAGCCAGGCTTCGATCGTGATGTTTAAGAAAAATGGCGTGATTAAGCTGCGGCAATTGTCCCCAGTTGTATTCTTCAGAAGGCACAGCAGGGACTTTTCCCTTCACGCCGGTTTCATACCATTTGATCACCATTTTCTCCCATTCAATCAGATGCGCCAACACATCTTTAGCCGACCAGTCACCGGCGATATTTGGGCGGTTCAATTGTTCATCAGTCAGGCCGGCGATGTATTGCTCAAGGGCTGTTCTTTCTGTTTGCGCAGTTTCAATGATTTGATCTTTCGAAGTCGGTTTTGGCATAAAATTCTCCTTTGTTCCTCGTTATTCTCTACCGTACCCTCACTCGATTGCGAATCAGCCGAATTTTTCAAAACAAATCCGCCGTGGCTTGCGCCCACTTGCGGACCATCTCCTCTTAATTCCGGCGGTTCGAGCACGGTCACCCAATTTCCCAAACTTAATGTCGTGGATGCCAGCCAGGGTAGATCGGGCGCTGTTAGAGTCGCGATCACACTTCCATCAGCGTTTTCCTCAATCGATTCCCAGACGAGCCGGTTGCTGTGGACGATGTTTGCAGCTTCAGGGATGAACTTCAAACGCGCGCGGATCACCGGCTGATTCTTGAATTCATCCTCCAGATATTTGTGAATGTCAAAGTCCACGGGCATGTTGAAGGATTGTTTCAGAATGCTTAACTTCTGAATTCGGTCCACGCGAAAGGTGCGCAGCGCAGACCGCAGATGACAATACCCAACCAGATACCACCAGCCTGCGCGAAAGACCAATGCATACGGATCTATTTTTCGTTTGGCAGGCTTTTCATTTGACAGGCCTTGATAGACAGCCGAAATCTGAATGCGTTCGCGTGTGGCCTGACGAAGCTGTTCCAAAATGGGGGAGAGCGTTGCAATATCTGCGCGGTGCAATCTGGTTGCCACCAGTGATTGCCGCGCCCAGTCAATTTCATTGCGTTGTTCATTGGGCAGTACATTTTCGATCTTTGCCAGTGCGCCCTGTGCCGCCTGCAAATAGGGCTGGCCCCACATCTCTCCAACCAGACTCGCCCCGAGTGAGATCGCAACCGCTTCTTCAATTGAAAAGACCAACGGCGGAAGTTTATATCCGCGCACAAGTGAGAAGCCGCCGTACGGTCCGCGCTCGGCGTAGATCGGAATGCCCATTTCATCGAGCATCGCAAAATAGCGGTGCAAAGTCCGCACGGATATGCCGAGCCGGTTTGCAAGGGTTGCAGCTTTTTGATTGGGCTGGTTTTGCAAACTCAAAATGAGCGTGATCAAACGTGTGGCGACGTTGGACATGGTTAACTTCCTGTCATAAATATAAAGCGGATATATGTCAGATTATGACATATATCCGCTTTGAGAAAAATTTCAGTTTTTGCTTTTAGGATTCACCTTTATGGATGACATCCCTCCCGTATTTTTCCTGTAACTGGTCAACGACTTCCTGCAACTTACGCGACTTCTCGCTTCCTACGTCCCACAAGCTGAGTTGGCGTACTGGAGCACCCAGCCCGCTGACGCCGACTCCGATCAGCCTCACCGCCTGATTGGGTTTGCGAACGCTGTGCAATAATTTCAGAACGGCCTTGAGGATTTCATCATCATTGTCTGTTGAAGTTGGCAATGTGACCTGTCTTGAAATGGTGGTGAAATCAGGCCAGCGAATCTTTAACTTGACAGTTTTTCCGGCAAGATCATTTTTGCGAAGCTGACGACCGATTTCTTTCGACTGTTCGCGGATCGTCTTTTCAAGAGTCTTGTCATCGCGGATATCTACATTGAATGTGGTTTCCTGGCTGATGGATTTGGTTTCATATTCAGTGACGATGGGGCGATTATCGATGCCGTGTGCGTGGCGCCAGAGGTCGCGTCCGTTTTCGCCGAAGAGACGGGCCATTTCATTTTCGGGCCAGTTGGCAATATCGCCGATGGTGTGAATGCCAAGCTCGGTTAATCGCGCTGATGTTTTTGGGCCCACACCCCAGAGCATGTCCGCGGGCAGGGGCGCGAGGAATTTTGCTTCTTCACCTGCAGGGACGATGGTTAATCCAAAGGGCGGCTCGGTGCTTTTCTTTTTTGATTTCTTGCCGACCTCGGTTGCAATTTTTGCCACGAGTTTATTGGATGCGATTCCGATCGAGCTGGGTAAATGCAATTCGTTTTTGATGCCCGCTTGCAGGTCGAGCGCGATGCGTGCTGGGGGGGCGCTCATGTCTGAGATGTCGAGAAAGGCTTCGTCGATGGAAATCTGTTCGACCAGACCTGTCAAATGATGAAGTCTTTCCATCACTTGCTTTGAGACTTCACTATATAAATGATGCCGTCCGGGAACAATGATCAGGTTTCTGCATAGTTGCAGCGCGCGCGACATGGGCATGGCACTGCGGACGCCTACTGCGCGCGCGGCATACGAACACGATGCGACCACACCGCGTTCGTTGGGCTTCCCGCCCACAGCGAAAGGCTTGCCGCGTAATTCGGGGTTTTGCGTTTCTTCCACTGAACAGAAGAAGGCATCAAGATCTAAATGAAGGATGGTGCGTGGCATGAGTGAATTATAGTCTGGAGTTTATTGTGGAGTCTATCATCAGCTTGCTGATGGTTTCAAGTTAATCACTCAGACAGCAAGCTGTCTGACTCCAAAGACTCTATAGCGTCGATTTTATATGGGACAAAAAGGTCATGAAATTGCCCTGTTAATATATTGAACAATCGCTTAAGAAAAGTTATACTAGAGACGGCGTATAGTCAAAGGGAACTTTTCGATTTTATTTAACGTCATTATTTAGCATTTGATTAGACGGAGGAAGAAATGAAATTCGTAACAAAATTTGCAACAGCACTACTTTTACTGGCTTTGATGCTCTCACTCGTGCCATCAGCCACGCAATCTGCACAGGCTGCGACATGCTATTGGGCGCAATTCATCGCCGATGTAACCGTTCCTGACGGTACAAATTATGCTCCGGGTACTGCCTTTAAGAAAACCTGGCGATTAAAGAATATTGGTACCTGCGCCTGGAGCAGCACCGATGTCTCCTTGATCTTTGACAGCGGTGAGAAGATGGGCGCGCCTGCTTCATCTGCCTTGCCGACCACTGTCAACCCCGGCCAGACCGTGGATATTACCGTGGATATGACCGCGCCGAGTGCGGCTGGTCATTATTTCGGTTACTACAAATTCAAGAGCGCCACGGGCGGCGTATTTGGTATTGGTACAACCGCGAACAAATCTTTTTGGGTTGAGATCAATGTCACTTCGTCCTCCGGCACCGGCTATGACTTTACAGCCAATGCTGCTTCTGCTGCATGGTCAGGCGGCGCGGGCGCGTTGACCTTCCCCGGCGCAGATGGCAATGCCAATGGCTTTGCCTTGAAACTTGATAAACCCAAACTTGAAAACGGAATCGAATCCGCGCAGGCTGGTTTGCTCTTTGTTCCGAACAATGTCAGCAATGGTTATATTCAGGCGAGCTATCCCGCTTTCAAAGTACAGAGCGGTGACCGCTTCCAGTCTACGATCGGATGCGAATATGGCGCGACCAATTGTTATGTCACGTACCGCCTTGATTATCAGATCGGTTCCAATGCGGTCAAGACTTTCTGGACCTTCCGCGAGAAATATGAAGGCTTGAGCTACAACGTCAATCTTGACCTGAGTTCATTAGCAGGTCAGGATGTGAAGTTTATCCTTGTGATTTCTGCTTATGGTTCTCCAACCGGCGACCGCGCTTTGTGGGTTAATCCGGTGATTGCACGTGCTGGCGGAACGGTTGCTACCAACACACCCAATCCTACTGTCACTGGCACACCCGCCACAGTTACACCAACGAAATCTGCAACTCCTGTACCGTCCACTTGTGATCGTGCGCAATTTGTTTCTGATGTCACCGTACCCGATGGAACCAGTTTCCAGCCGAATGCCGCCTTCAGCAAGACCTGGCGCTTAAAGAACGTGGGCACCTGCACATGGACAAATTACAGCCTGATCTTTGACTCAGGCGAAAAGATGGGTGGGCCTGATTCTGCGGTGATCCCAACTTCTGTGGCTCCCGGCCAGACCGTAGACATTACCATTAGCCTGACTGCTCCCGCCACCGGTGGAACATTCCGCGGCTATTGGAAACTTAAGAATGCCAGCGGCGTTCCGTTTGGTATTGGCTCAGCCGGAACAAAATCCTTCTGGGTTGAGATCAAAGTGGCTGGCACGGCCGTTACCCCAGTGGTGACCGTCACCCCCGGCACGCCTGTGACTCCTGCAACTCCGATCGCCGGCACCAACTATGATTTTGTTGCCAACGTCTGCGCGGCCACCTGGTTCAGCGGAGCAGGTCAACTGCCATGCCCCGGAACTGAAGGCGATGCAAAAGGATTTGTGTTGATCACCAATCCTTCCAAACTGGAAAACGGAGTCAGCGATAGCCGCCCCGGTTTACTGGCCTTTCCGCAGAACATCAACAACGGATACATTCAAGGCTATTACCCGGTTTACAAAGTGAAGAGCGGCGATAAATTCCGCACGATTGTCAATTGTGAAAATGGCGCCACATCCTGCTATGTTGTCTTCCGTTTGGATTATGTTGTCAGCGGCAGTTCCACCATTCAAACCTTCTGGGCTTTCGTTGAAAGATATGAAGGCCAGTATTACTCCGCCGACATTGATCTTTCTGCATTGGCTGGTCAGGATATTAAATTTGTCCTCACTGTAAATGCCACTGGCACCGCTGCCGGTGATCGCGCACTTTGGGTCGCGCCCATCATTTACAACGCGGCATCCTCTGGTACCGTGCCAAGCGCCACACCGGTGCCTGCCACGGTTTCGGCAACGGTCACAGCTACCACCGGCCCGACAGTAACTGCCACGTCCACGGTTGATCCATCCACAGCAACCGCAACCGCCACCGCAACAGAAACTGCCACGGCAACTGCAACACCGTAAACAAGTCAGCAATCAAAAAAGTTCCCGTTGTCGAAAGGCAGCGGGAACTTTTTATTTTTATACGCGTCCTTTTTGCGAAAAGGAGACTTAATGAAACGAATTATTTTTTTAATTTCCATCTTTCTGACAGCCTGCTCCGCTGGGAATGAATGAACAGAATCAGGCACAACGTTCAGTGAAGAAGCGGGAGGGGAGTTGTACTTCTTCCTGCAACCGAGGCAGGCCGGAGCGTCCATCCAATTGGCAAAAGTTTCAGGCGCGTGTATCTCGAATCCGGCACAATGTCCGCCGATGCAGATCGTGAACGTCCCGTTTGCGTTTAACTTTACGATCAATGCATTAAGCTGGGCGCCCAATGGACAGCACGCCGCGTTCTCCTATTCTGATAACGCCAACGGCACGCCGACAAAAATGTGGCTGTTCGATACCGCATCCAACACGTGGACTTCGCTCGCGGAATTTCCATACATCGACCCGCCCTTCTGGTCACCCGATGGCACGTGGATCGCCTTCCGCACCCAGGACGGACTCGGCAGTGAAGATGTGTATGTTGTGCATCGTGATGGCTCTGAATTAAAGCATCTCCGCCGGCCTGCCCCTCGAAGGCCGCCCATACATCATGGACGGCTGGTATACAGAAAATATCATCATGCGTTCGGCGCTGCCCGGTAACGAAGGCCTGATCTATCTCGTGCGCGCCAGCGACGGATATGCCCGCCCGATGTTTGAAACGCTGTTGACCAAATCGCAATTCATCGCCGCGCCGGATGCAAGTCTGCTGGCCTATGATGAATATGATTACAACAGCCAGAATCATATTTTAAAAGTAATGGAACCTGACGGCGCAAATGCCGTGGCCCTCGCAAATTTTTCAGGCGGAAGTTTATATCCCATCGTTTGGTCGCCTGATAGTCAATGGATCGCATTCAACTATTACAGCAGCTTTGTCAACAGCTCGCCCAGCGCCGAAGTTTATATTGTGGATCGTAAAGGCGGCAATCTGACATCAGTCTATAAAGGCACAACCATTGGACGTTTGATCTTTTCACCCAATGGAAAATATTTACTTGTTGAAGAAACAACATCCGTCTCAGGCGGACACTTGTTCGTTGTAAATCTTGCCACACGCGAAATGAAGATGCTGCAAGCGCCGGGCCTGTCTACTGATTTTGATTGGTACGCGCCTTCATGGAGGCCGTAATCTCGTGAAACATTTTTTATGGCTCGCAGCGTCTGCGCTTCTTTTGGCTCTGTTCTCTGTGAATCAAGTCTCGGCGCAGGATGAAACTCCAACTGTCACGCCGCCGCCCGCAACTTCCACACCCATCAGCGGACCTCCGACTCATGCGTATATTATCAATGCGGTGAATAATTCGCGCATGGCCTTACGCCGCTGGGTGCGCATCCCGTATTAATGCAAGTCGGTCAACAGGAAGCAGATGGAATCGCCTCAGGCCGCGAGGGACATGTGGCTGAGGCGACGAACACAGCAACACCAGCTTTCAATTTATCGAGTATTGGCGTGGGCATTGCGTTTTCTCCCGAGATGGGGTCGAAACCGCCCTGCAAACCAAAAGCGGGCAGCCGCAAACCGAAGCCCTCGCCATCCTGACCGGCATTCCACAAACCCAGGCCGCGTATTCAAGCATGGCTACCGAAGCCGCAAAAAACGGATTGCTTCCACAGGGCATGTATGCAGTTACGGTTAACACTCCGCTTGCAGATGGCAGCGTATATCACGATGTCAAATACGGTCAAACCCTATGGAGCATCGCAATTGCATACGGCACAACCATTAAAAAAATTCAGGAATTAAATGGATTAACCGACACAACGGTCCGGCCTGGTGAACATTTATTGATCTTGAAAAATGCTCCGCAACCCGCCGCCCCCGCATCTCTCAACGGGACACCTGATTCATCGCCCTCAACATTCCCCACGCTGACAGTGACCCGCACCAACTTCCACCCGCTGGCCTGCGCGAATACACCGAACAGGAAAAGCGAAACAACACCCTGGCATCGTCGGCATTGCCATTGCCGCTCTCTTCCTCGGCGGACTCTTCACCGCAATGACCAAACGAAAACCGATCTAAAAACAACGAATAAAAAAAAAAAAGCGCAACTGGGTCAAACCCAGTTGCGCTTACTCATTACCAGTATATTTTTTTACTTCTTACTTCTTTACTTTTTACTCATTTACTTCCCCTAATCTTCCCGTCGCCCCTTCGTCACAATGCGGATCGGCGTCCCTAAAAATCCATACTCAGCGCGGATCTGATTCTCAAGATAACGAATATACGAGAAATGCATTAACTTCGGCTCGTTGACATAGATCAGGAAAGTCGGCGGGTCAGAGCGGACTTGCGTGCCGTAGAACATCTTGAGCGCACGGCCAGCATGACCTGGGTGCGGATGTGCATCCTGCGCCTTGTGAATGATCTGATTGATGGTGGATGTGGTCAAACGCGCGAGGCGTTCTTCCTGAACACGCAACGCCATTGGCAATACCTGATCCACGCGCTGACCGGTCTTGGCCGAAATAAAGAGGATCGGCACATAAGACATAAAGTTCAACTCGCGTTGAATTCTGGTTGTGTATTCTTCCATCGTTTCATTATTTTTTTCGATGGCATCCCACTTGTTGACCAAAACCACACAAGACTTCCACTCATCGAGCACGAAGCCCGCGATGTGCGCATCCTGTGATGTGATGCCCGTTGTCGCATCGATCATCAACAGCGCCACATCTGCGCGTTCGATGGATTTGAAAGCGCGCAGTACGCTATATTGTTCCACGCCATGATCGATCTTACCGCGGCGGCGAATGCCTGCCGTGTCGATCAAGGTTACAGACAGACCGTCAAATTCCATTTTGCTGTCAATTGAATCGCGGGTTGTGCCCGCGATCGGGCTGACGATCACCCGTTCTTCGCCGGTCAACTTATTGAGCAGGCTTGACTTGCCCGCATTCGGTTTCCCGACCAGTGCGATCTTGATACTGTCATCTTCCTCTTCCTCTTCCTGCACAGGGAAGGAAGCCACAAGCGCATCGAGAATGTCACCTGTGCTTGTGCCGTGCAAGGCAGAGATGGGGTAGGGATCGCCTAATCCCAACTCGTAAAATTCAGAAGCCTGATCGCGGCGTTCCTTTGATTCACATTTATTGACCACCACAAAGATCGGCGGCCAGAAAGTACCGTCAGGTTGTTTCTTTTGTGAGCGGCGCAGAATCTCAGCCACTTCACGATCTGGCGCGGTAATACCTGATTCACCGTCATTCACAAAAAGGATCGCATCAGATTCATGAATGGCAACCTGCGCCTGCTTGCGAATATCATCAATGAAATCTGCAGAACCGATCGAGAGCGGAGTCTTTCCGCCGTGGGTCGGGTCAATACCGCCGGTGTCGACAATGTTGAAGGAACGGCCATTCCACTCTGAAACGCCAAATAAACGGTCACGGGTTGTGCCGGGGGTATCATCCACAATGGCTAGGCGTTCACCTGCAAGACGATTGAAAAGTGCTGATTTACCGACATTCGGTCGGCCGACAAGGGCTACGATTGGTTTCATAATAATTTACTGCTTTCCAAACTTACATAAGATTAAGAATTAAAGCGCCTCTTGCAATAACTAAGGCGTCGGCGTAATAGTAGGCACGCCGTTAAGAGAGATCACAACCTCTATTGTATTCGGTAATATTGATTCTACAACAATATCCGAGATTAATACTTCCACTTTCGGAACAACCTGATGTGTGCCCGGCAGCAGACCGGTCAGGTCCACGGTCACGCGGATTCCCTGACGAGTGAGCGTATCCAGCAGGGGCAGCGGGCCGGAGAGGATCACATCCACATTCAGGGGCAGAACCTGAGCGCTTAACCCTGTGCCGAGGCCGGTAATCTCCACTTTCTCGCTGGCAAGTGTAATACTGCTTTCAATTGGTGAAACACCAACCTGGATCAATACCGTCTGCTCCCCGACAATTGAAATCCCTTCCGGTAAATTCAAAGCAATGCGCGTGTTGATATCTTCCTGCGCATTTTGCAGATCAAGCGCTTGTGTTTCCAAAACACCCGGCAGTTCGCTCACAAGCTGCGGGTCACCAGCAAAAACAGTCACCACCGGAGGAAACACAGAAATATCTGTCAGGCGGTACCCGCTGGCAACACGCCCAGTTGTGATGACCTTGATCGCCACATCACGATAGCCGCCCTGCTGACTGACCGGCATCGAAACATGGATCGTTTCAGGTGAAACGGTGATGCCTTCCACCAGTTGTCCTTTTTCATCGAGGACTTCGATCGGCAGCGTTTGATCATAGTTTTGACGGATTCCGCTTAGGTCTACGGAGACACGAGCCCGCGCCACCTTCTGGACCTGAGACTGGGCGCCCGCCACCACAATTTCCACTGGCTCCAGGCTTGTTTCTCCTACCTGATACCCAACAGCAGGTTCTCCTGCCAGACTTAGATCCACGCTGAGAGTTTGTGTGGCTAAAGTCTCGAGTATGAACGTGATCGTCCCCGGCCCAACGGATACGATCTGTATCGGGCGCGCATCGATCTGTATTTGGACTTCGATGCTATGTTCACCGGAACTTAAGCCTGAAATATCCAAAATGGCTTGCACGATCTGCGGGTCGGCATCGATCAAATTCCAAACCGAGCGCGGCGCGCGCAGGGTTACTTCCACTTCTTTGGGAATGTCGCTGTTGATGACGAGGCTCGGGTCCTGCCCAATGATCTGTACCGGCACAGGAGCCTCAAGCAGACGCGTTTCATCCGGGTCGGCGGATGTGACTGCCGCGACCCAAACAGCAATTGATAATGCAAAGGCCCAGAGGAAGGTACGGTAATTTTCTGATATCCAACGAAACATTATTTATCTTCTTTTTTGGGAAATAAACCGGGGAAAAATCTTTCCAATGGATTATTTTGTGTGTGTCACCATGCGGGCGGAAAAAAGCGATCAGAATATTTTCCAAACGATCCGGGTCAAGCCGGCGTAACATTCTACCAGCATGCGCGATGGAAATGGCGCCGGTTTCCTCTGAGACAACTAGTGTGATCGCATCGCTGGCTTCGGAGGTACCCAGTGCGGCACGGTGGCGCAATCCCATTTGACGTTCGGGAGTACGGTTCAAAATTCCACTGGCTGAAAGCGGCATGACGCAAGCCGCTGCGGCAACTCGCGGCCCGACGATAATTACGCCGCCATCGTGCAAGGGTGTGTTCGGATAAAAGATCTGCAGCAGAATTTCAGGGGTGACCCGCGCATTCATCTGCACACCGGTCTGGATATATTCTTCGAGATTATCCAAACGCTGCAGGATGATCAACGCTCCATGCTGGCGGGCCGATAACCTTGCCGCCGCGCTGACCACAGCCCGGATGGTCTGCTCCAGCGGCAGATCAGCCGATTTAATGGTAACAGGCCAAACGGTCCCGGCGCGACCGAGCCGTTCCAGTGTCCGCCTGATCTCGGGGGCGAAGATGACGGGAATGGCAAGCAGGAGTGCGGGGAGGGCATTCCGCGCCAGCCATGAGAATGCAGGAAGTTCCACCAGGCTGGTGAGCAGGATGATGCCCACCACGATCAGGATCATTCCACGCAGCAATGCCATGGCCTGTGTGTCGCGCAGGGAATATAGCAAGCCAAAAAATATCAGTGTGACAAGCAGAATATCAAATAGGCTTAGCCAACTGATGCGTTGAAATATGAAAAAGAGGTTGTTGAGGAATTCTGTCACTGTTTAGGGGTTTAGGGTTCAGGGTTGGGTAATCAGGAACGAGGCAAACCTAATTACCTGATACCTACTCCCTATTCCTAAATTGGACGCAAGACACGATCCTGGCGTAACTGTTTTAAAGAAGAGGGCGCTTTCTGCGGATAAGGATTCGGCGGCGGCATCCTGCCAGGCTTGCACGCCGAGCGTTTCGGGTGTGCGTTTTTCGTAACCGAGTCTTTTCCAAAGCTCTTCCTGCGCGGCGAGATCGTTCATGGGGAAGATTAGCGATGCTTCGCTTTGTAATTCACCCGAGGCGCGTTCCACTTCGTTGATTAAAGTTTCAAGCGCTTTTTGCGGGTTGATGGTTTCTTCAAGAAAAATATCACTTGTACGCGCAACCAGATTTTCCACCTGCCAGCCCGCGAGGCCGACAATTTTTCCATCCAGTTGCAGCAGCATGTAGGCTTTTTCGCCGAAGGCTTCCATTACATTGTCGGCGGTCATTTTGCGTTTGCCCTTGCTCAAGCGTGTGATGAGTTCGGCAATATCTGCGGAGTTTTTGGGTTTGCCGCGTCGTACTGAAAATTCACCGCTGGTGGCTGCCGGTTTTATTTTGATCTGTGATTCTGTATCGGGACCGCTGGCGCCCGGGACGATCTCTTTCCATGCTGCGTTGACCTGTTTCCATAGATCATCATAGGAACCGGTATTCGTGATGACAATATTTGCCAGCGCCACTTTTGCGCTCTGCGCGGATTGCATGTGAATTCTTTCCAGTGCGCGATCGCGGGTTAATCCGCGTTTGCGGATGAGTCTTTCAACCTGTATCACTTCAGGAGCGTTGGTGACCCAGATCGAATCGCAAATTTTGCGCAGGTCGCCTTCGAGCAGTTTGATGGCTTCGATCACGATCACGCGCTGGGTGGCGCGTTTGATGAGCATTTCTGATGCCTGCCGCACCAATGGGTGGACAATGGCTTCCAGTTCGCCCATGGCTTCCGAGTCGCTGAAAACAAGATTGCCGAGTTTGCTGCGGTCGATCTCTCCATCTTTATTGATAAGCCATTTTCCAAATTTATCAACCACCTGTTGATAGCCCGGCGCTCCCTTTGCATACGCGCGATGGGTGAGCGCATCTGCGTCTATTGTGTATGCACCGAGATGCTCAAACATACGGCGTACCACGCTTTTCCCCGTGGCAATATTGCCAGTGAGGCCGATCACGAATTTGCCGGGCCAATTACTCACAGTGTTTCCTCGTTGTTTAATGAATAAATTTATGCTTCTTCTATTTTAATGTCTTTTCTTGAATTGTCCACCTTTTACCGGGTTTGGTGCTTGGCTGTTCCAAGGTCGGAAAGTTAACGCGAATCGAACAGGCGAATCACGAAAACCTTTTTAAATTCGCAAAATTCGTTCATTCGATAAACACCTGCACTCCCAAAAGTACATCGGGAAGATGTGGCGTGCGCATTCAAAATACTCCATAGAAATTAAGACACGTCAAGCGACTTGGAATAACCATGGGGTTTGGTGGCGGGATAAGGCAAGGTTGACTCTACCTTGTGCAGCGTGTATCATGCATTCACTCAGGCTGGTTGGGCAGTCGCGGTCCTGCGTTGTCGGGATCGAGGAAAGTCCGCACTCCATAGAGCACGGCGTCGGATAGCACCCGGGGCGGAGAAACCGCCGAGAGGCGTGAATCTGCCGGAAAAGGGCCACAGAAACAAACAGCCTTTCCATCCTTTTGGGTGAGAGGTGATGGTGAAAAGGTGGTGTAAGAGACCACCGGCGTTTGCCGTAATGCAGACGGCCAGGTAACCCCCGCCGGGAGCAAGGCCAAGCAGAGGCGAAATCGTCTGTGGACGATGGGAGACTGCTCGTCTCCGCATGTGCCTTTCCCTCTTGTGGGAAAGGCCAGCCTCGGGTAGGCTGCATCGAGCAGCGCGGCGACGCGCGGCCCAGAGAGATGACTGCACAAGCGGAGCAATCCGCTGGACAGAATGCGGCTTACAGACCAGCCTGAGGTACTTTGTTTATAAATAGTGCATCCATGCCATAAGGTATTGATGCACTATTTGTTTTGTACTGATCGTTTGCAGAGCCAGATCACTTCACCTGTGCAACTTTCTCAACTCTTAAATACGGCTCGCCGCGGGAGGTGTCCATTTCCATCAGGCCGGTTAAGAACATGGGTGAATTGGAACTCAGAATATTTTTCGCAACGCGATACACATCAGGGAAGGCGATGGCATCGAGTGTGCCGGTTAGGTCTTCGATGGTGAGAAACAACATCGAGTCACCTTTGGCGGTGCGGCTGCGGTGTGACGTTTGACGGATGCCGGCGATGGTCACACGCTGGCCGAGTTTGCCGGCGGCATCCACGATCGGGATGGAACTGCTTTTCGAGACTTGATCAGCTACCAGTTCGAGCGGATGCGCTTCCAAACTCACACCGAGCAATTCCAGCTGCGCATCCATCTTTTGCTGCAGAGTCCAATCATCCCCGTTGTCATCCCAGCCAAATAAATTCATCTGCCCGGCCTGCCAGCCGTTTTCTAATCTTCTTAAAATAGATGGGATCGTTCCAAAACTTTCGAGGCAGCTCGTGCGCGCCAGGCTGATCGCTTCCTGCGGACGTGGGTCGACACGCGAAAGAAATTCATCCAGTGAATGGAAAGGGGCCAGTTGGATGATGCGCTCGATGGTGCGACGTGTTAAATCCTTGACTTGATCCAGCCCCATATAAAGCGCTTCATTCTTAACCTGAAAGTTGGTACCTGCCCAATTGACATGCGGCGGTCGGACGGAAAGACCCATGCGCCGCGCTTCGCTGAGATACACACGCTGACTGTAATAGCCGCCCCAATTGGCGAGCACGCCGGCCATGAACTGCGCCGGAAAATAAGTTTTACACCAGGCCGAGCGCCATGCGATTCTTGCATAAGACGCGGCGTGCGCTTTTGGAAAACCATAGCCCGCGAAAGCCGCCATCATTTCCCAGACTCTTTCACCAACTGCAGATGGAACACCGCTCTTGCTTTGTGCTTCGCCCACAAATTTCTTTTGTAGTTCCTGCATACGTTTGCCGGGGTCAAAGTGACTCATTGCTCTGCGCAAGAGATCAGCTTCTGCCAGACTGAAGCCCGCCAGTTCATGCGCGATTCTCAAGACCTGTTCCTGATACAGAATCACGCCGAAGGTTTCATCTAATAATGGTGCCAGCGATGAATGCAAGTGATTGACTTTTTCTTCGCCTTTGAAGCGCCGGACGAAGGCATCTTTCAGCCCGCCAGTGAGTGGACCGGGGCGATACAAAGCCAGCGCCGCCATAATGTCATCTTCGCTGCGGGCGTGGATTTCTTTGAGTGTGGAGCGCATTCCGGGGCTTTCAATATTGAAACAGCCAATGGTCTGGCCGGTTTCCACACGCTGCGCAGTTGGTTCATCGCTGGATGGAATATCTTCAAGCGCCGAAACCAGATTGATATATTTTTCAGAATTATTTTCGGTGATGTATTCTGCCACATCACCGAGGACAGTTAATCCGCGGATGCCGAGCAGGTCGATCTTTACCAATCCCAGGGCTTCGACTGAATCCAGATCAAGCTGTGTGATGATGATGCCTTTGCTGCCCGAGCGCATGACCCGCACAAGATCGGTCAGCGCGGACGGGGCGACGATCAATCCGCCGGCGTGGACGGAGAGATGACGCGGTAGTTTGAGAATGGCTTCGGCTTCATCGAAGATGTGTTGATATTGCGGATGAGACAGGCGCAGGTCAGCGAAGGGAGATGCGGGGTCTTCGCCATCTTCAAATTTTGCCCAGAATGAATACGGCAATTGATTGACCATCTCGCGCACTTTGGATAATTCAATTCCATGCGCCTTGGCAACATCGCTCAATGCCGAGCGCGGACGAAAGCGATTGATGGTGCCGACCATCGCCACACGGTCTGCGCCATAGGTATCGAAGACATGTTGAATGACGGCATCACGTCTGCGGGAACATAGGTCGGTATCAATATCAGGTGGAGTGAGTCGCGCGGGATTTAGAAACCGTTCAAAGTATAGATTGAGCCGCAATGGGTCGGGACTGGTGATTCCCAAACAATGCGCTACCAAAGACGAAGCGGCGGAACCTCTTGAAGAAAATGGGACGCCCGTCTTGCGGGCATAATCCAATACTTCTTCGACAATCAGGAAGATCGGCTCAAATCCCATGCGGGCAATGACTCCCAGCTCGTGATCAAGACGGGACTGAATTTCAGGTGTGATCTCGCCATATAAATTTTGCGCACCTGCAAATGCTTTTTGCTGAAGATGTTGTGAGGCCGAGACTCCGTCGGGCAGGGGAACAGTAGGCATGTTGGGCTGACCCAGCGGAAGGTCGAAGCGGCAGCGCTCTGCAATTTCGACAGTGGCGGCCAGGGCTTCTGGAAATTCCTGAAAGCGGACTTCCATCTCCTGTGGACTGGTGAAATATGATCCGGCAGGTGCGGCGGCACTCAGCAGCAATTGTTGAACGGGTTGGTTGAGGCGGATCGCAGATAACGTGTGTTGTAATCCGGCCTGTTCGGGGTTAGATAATAAATGGGATGGGTAACGACTGTGGGAAGTGAGAGACTGCGGGCAAGTTTTGAAAGATTAAATGCGTTGACCTGGTTTTGCAGAGCAACATATAAATGATCTGGAAAGATGGGCTGTAGTTCTTCGAGGGAATGGCTGCTAAGAGCAAGCAGGTCTTGCGAATATAAAGCGAGCATTTCAAGCGAGCAGACCGTTTTGCTTTCATTCTGCAAGGCAATGGCACTGCTCAGCCTGCACAGATTCGACCAGCCTTCGATATTCATTGCCAGTACATTCAGCGGACCATGTTCGAGATCAATCTCCAGCCCGAGGATGGGTTGAATGCCGGCCTCTTTGCAAGCGGTGACAAATTCAACTGTGCCCGTCAACAGGTGATGGTCGGTGAGTCCGAGGGCGGGCATGTGATGCGTCTGCGCCGCGTGGACCAGGTCAGCGGGGGAGAGCAGCCCTTCCTGCAAGGAGTATGCGGAGTGCGCTGTGAGGTGAATGTACATTTGTTCTATTTTACAACGGTTTGGGCGGGTTGTGAAAGAATAAGACACAGAGATTATTTAATAATGTGAGTCATGGATAAGCTGGAGTTGCAACTACTTGCATGTGAAAATCTGTCGGGTATACTTGGACGCAGTGAGCGGGGAATGCCCTGCTGAGGAAATTTTATGAGCAAAGAAGCCAAAGCAAGAATCAAAATTAATGAAATGCTGAAAGAAGCGGGCTGGAAGTTTTTTGATGATGCCAACGGCAGGGCAAATATTGTCCTTGAGAACAACATCAAAATTACCGAGAGCCAGATCAACACGCTTGGCGAAAATTTTGAGACGAGCAAGAACGGCTTTGTTGATTTTCTTTTGCTTGATAAAAAAGGGTTTCCTTTTATTATTCTTGAAGCAAAAGCGGAAGATAAGCACGCGCTGGCGGGAAAGGAACAGGCGCGCAAGTATGCTTTATCACAGCACTGCCGCTTTATTATTTTATCCAATGGCAATTCACATTATTTCTGGGATACCCAACAAGGCAACCCGCGTGCCATTACAAAATTCCCTTCTCCTGAATCAGTGGAGGGATATTCGGAGTTTATCCCAAACCCGACGGCGCTTATTCGGGAGGTTGTGGATAGGGACTATATTGTTTCAACGCAAAAGCCCGATTACAAGACCGACCCCTCGTGGATTTCAGAAGTGGCGCGGGCGCAATTTGTGCAGAATAATGGATTGCGCTTTCTACGCGATTATCAGCTCAAAGCAATTCATTCCATTCAGGAACATGTAAAGAAGGGCAGGGATCGCTTTCTGTTTGAAATGGCAACAGGGACGGGGAAGACACTGGTCTCTGCGGCTGTGATTAAGTTATTCCTGCGTTCAGGCAATGCAAGGCGGGTGCTATTTTTGGTGGACAGGCTCGAACTCGAAGATCAGGCAAAGAAAGCCTTTGTGAATTATCTAAAGAATGATTATCAAACTGTGGTCTATAAAGAAAACCGCGATGACTGGCGCAAGGCTGAAATTGTTGTTTCCACAGTGCAGACTTTTACATCAAAGAACCGTTACAAGAGACTCTTTGCGCCCGATGATTTTGATCTGGTGATTTCAGACGAAGCGCACCGCAGTATTGGCGGGAATAGCCGCGCTGTATTTGAGTATTTCATCGGCTATAAACTCGGCCTGACCGCCACACCCAAAGATTACTTGAAGAATGTTGATGTTGCAAATCAAAATAATCCGCGTGAATGGGAGCGGCGTATTTTGATGGATACCTACAAGACCTTTGGCTGTGAAAATGGGATTCCCACTTATCGTTATTCACTGTTGGATGGCGTCAAGGAAGGGCATTTAATTAATCCGGTGGTCGTGGATGCGCGGACTGAGATCACTGCCCAAATGCTGGCGGATACAGGATATGTTGTGCCTGTAACCAATGAGGAAGCCGAAGAAGGCGAAGAAAATAAAGTGGACGAGCAGACCTTCGTCCGAAAAGATTTTGAGAAGACCTTCTTCTCTGATGATACCAACCGCGTCTTTTGTGAGACATATTTACAAAATGCCCTGCTTGACCCGATCAGCGGGGAGATCGGTAAAGGGATTGTGTTTTGCGTAAGCCAGAAACACGCGGCGAAAATCACGCAGGCTCTTGAATGAAATCGCAGATAAGATGTATCCCGGCAAATATCAATCTGACTTTGCGATTCAAATCACCTCGGCAGGATTCAGGATGCACAGCAGTTCTCGCTTAACTTCTCAAATAACAACCTGGGCGGATCGGCTAATTTCATTGAGAGTTACAAGACCAGCAAGGCGCGGGTAGCGGTGACGGTGGGCATGATGACCACTGGTTATGACTGCCCTGATATTCTCAACCTGGCTCTCATGCGTCCGGTGTTTTCGCCTACTGATTTTATTCAGATCAAAGGACGCGGCACACGCAAGCATGAATTCAGTGAGCAAATTACTGACCCGGCATGGAAAAAGAATGTTGGCTCAAAACAGAAAGAGCAATTCAAGCTGTTTGATTTCTTTGCCAATTGTGAATACTTTGAAGAAGATTTTAACTATAACGAAAAACTGCATCTGCCGAAACTCAAGAGCGGCACAGGTGCCAGCGGACCTGATACCGGCGGTGGTACAGGTGTTACTTATGAAGCCTATGAAAGCAACCGCGCTGATGCGATCAATGCCATTCGGGAAACTGCCATTGGCCCCGAAGGCATGCGCGTGGACAGGATGTACTTTCAGAAGTTTGAAGATCAGATCAAACAGGATAATTTTGCCGTTGAAAAGGCGGAAGCCGGAGATATGGAAGCCATCATCAAACATATCGAAGAAAATGTCTTTGACAAGCCGGAAGAGTTCTTTAACCTTGAGAAACTGCGCAAGTCTTTGAATATTGACCGCCGCGTATCTCTGCGTGAGATCGTGGAAGTGATCTTTGGTTTGAAGTCTTATTTCAAGACCAGAGACGAAATGCTGGATGAAGAATTTGATAAATTCGACAGTCGTTTTATGCCGGATGAAAAGCAATTTGCGCCCGCGAAGAATTTCTTCAGAACCTATGTGCTTGACCCCGATTTCAGAATGCAAGTGGATGATGGTAACTTTGCCTATATTATGGGAAGTCATGCGGGGGGCGAGTCTTTGAGAAAATTGACGATAGAATTACGAAACAAGATCGTTGAGTATGTAAAAGATTACGTGTCGTTCAATCAATTTACTTAATTATTTAACAAGACCCTAAGGGTTTTTAAAACCCTTAGGGTCTGAAACTTGGAATAACATGACCAGCCCTTCACCTCTTCTTTGTGACACGTATTACCATATTTATAATCGCGGTGTAAACCGCGAGAATATTTTTGTTGAAGAACGGAATTATGAATACTTCCTCAAGTTGTATGAAAAGCACATCCAGCCTGTGGCAGAGACGTTCGCCTATTGCCTTTTGAAAAATCATTTTCATGTTTTGGTGAAGACAAGATCGGAAGAGGAAATAACCTTAATCTCCAAGTCCCTAAGGGTCTCTGAGACCCTTAGGGACTCTACTACTATTACCGGTTATCCAAGTAAAAAATTCTCCGACTTTTTCAACGCCTATGCCAAGTCTATTAACAAGGCATACAATCGGGTAGGCAGTTTATTTCAACATCCATTCGGGCGCGTGCCTGTGACCTCTGACCGTCAGTTTTGGAATGTGATCGCTTATATACATCAGAATCCGCAAAAGCATGGATTTGTGAAGGATTTTCGTGATTGGAAACACTCTTCTTATGATATTCTTGTCTCTGAAGAATCCACCTTTTTACAGCGGACTGAGGTATTGGATTGGTTTTGGGACAAAGCAGGAATACCTGAACCTGCACCAGGAATGGATGCTCAAGCGCAAAGCAAGTGGTTCGCGGGTGATGATTACGATTAAAATAAATATAAAATATAGACCCTAAAGGTCTTTAAGACCTTTAGGGTCTTGGTAAATTTATATAATAAAATAAGACCCTAAGGGTTTTCAAAACCCTTAGGGTCTGTATAGTATCAAGGAGATACATCTTGTTAGATTCCGAAACAAAACGCCGTATTGACTCTGCCCGCGATATTCTCGTGGGCAAAGTGCCCGACCCGAAGAGCCAGGTGGAGCAGATTACGATTGCCTTGATCTATAAGTTCATGGATGACATGGACAGGCAATCGATCGAGATGGGCGGGAAGGCGAGTTTCTTCAAGGGTGAGTTTAAGAAGTATGGCTGGGGCAATATCTTCGACCCGCGTTTGGGCGGCGTGGAAATGTT
>NZ_JADJUO010000018.1:0-144857 GCF_016717045.1 Candidatus Villigracilis proximus
TACTATTATTCCACTTATTCACTGCATCTTGAAAAGCCCGCTTTAATCCTTCATCAGGCAGTTCGTCAACGCTTGCATATTTCTTTCCATTTACCCAAATATCCAGTGAACCATCCTTCGCAGTTCCCAGATCAATATTAAACTTATTGAACGGATCGCTTTCCAGTTTCGCGCGCAGAATATCTTCGATCTGCTCAGCGAATGGCGCGGCAAGTTTCTCGCCCGCGTCGTGATCGAAAGAAGTGATCCCTTCATTGTCAGCGAGCGTGGCGTCGATCGTTTCCTGCGGCGGAAGAGAGTGCATCCATACCGGTTTTTCGTTCGTCTTGCCGGTTAGGTTCACTTCATTTGCTCGCATGAACATAAAAGCCAGCAATCCCACCAAAACCAAAATCACGACCCCGCCTAAAATCATTATTGTCATCGCCATATCAGCCTCCGTTTTTTATCCTGTAAAACATTATAATCGCACAATGTTTGTCCGTGTCGCTGTTAACGTTTCTGCAATTTCAAACCTCTACGATTATTCCGTCCCCGCTGAACTCGCTCCTCAGATCCAAGCCGGCTGTCTGGTAACAGTGCCATTTGGGAATCAAATGGTGCAGGGATTATCGTAAGCCTGCCTGATTCTCCTGCCGTAGAGAATCCCAAACCGATCATTGACCTGCTCGACCCTGCACCGGTTCTGACTCAACCCCAGCTTGCTCTGGCGATCCTATTGGCTGACTCTACCCTCAGCCCGCTCGCATCCATCGTCAGCCTTATGCTGCCCGTGGGACTGAGTCAACAGGCGGATGTACTCTACCAGACCGTAGACGGTAGACCGCAGACCACGCAAGATGGCCAACCGTCAATTGTCCATCGTCGTTTGCTTGATTTACTGCAACAGCGCGGCGCATTGCGCGGACGTCAAATTGACTCACACTTCTCAAAAGTGGACTGGCGCAAGACGGCCTCTGTTCTTGTTAAAAAAGGAATTCTTTTATCGAAGCATGTTTTGCCTGCTCCACGGGTCAGACCAAAATTCCTACGTGTTGCCCAGCTATCAGTTCCGCCAGAAGAAGCGGAAGCAGAAATGCCAAGCCTCGGCACAAAGCAAACACTGGCACGTCGTCAGGCCGCGCTTCGATTCTTAATCCAACAGCCTGAAGCCATTAATCTTTCATGGGTCTATGCTGAAACCGGCTGCAATCTCGCCGATCTACAGGAACTCGAAGAACGCGGACTGATCCGCTTGTTTGAAAGCGAAATTTTCCGCGACCCGCTCGAAAACATAGGAAGACAGGTAAATAGGGAAACAGGTACACAAGGCCTAGAACTCACATCAGAACAATCTTTTGCACTAAATCAAATTTTAGAATCTTTTTCATCCTTCATCCTTCATCCTTCATCCTTCCTCCTCCATGGCGTCACCGGCTCTGGCAAAACCGAAATATACCTGTGCGCTGCAGAAGAGGCCATCAAACGTGGCAAGCAAGCCATTATCCTCGTGCCCGAGATCGCGTTGACCCCGCAAGCGGTGCGCCGTTTCCTTTCACGCTTCCCCGGCCAGGTGGGACTCGTCCACTCGAAGCTGTCAGAAGGAGAGCGCTACGATACATGGCGGCGCGCGCGTTCTGGAAAATTAAAAGTCATTATTGGCGCACGTTCGGCGCTGTTTAGTCCATTGCCGAATGTTGGCTTGATCGTTGTGGATGAGTGTCACGATGGCTCTTATTATCAATCTGAGCCGCCGTACTATAACGCTGTCACTGCTGCTCAGGAATATGCACGTTTGTGCGGAGCGGTGTGCGTCCTGGGTTCGGCCACGCCCACTGTTGAACAAAGATTCAAAGCCGAAAATAAACAACTTATAAAATTAGATCTGCCGCGCCGTATTGTTGAAACCGGTTTACCGCCCGTTCAAATTATAGACATGCGTGAAGAACTCAAAACCGGTAACCGTGGAATTTTCTCTCGCGCACTGGCTGAATCTTTAGCCGAGACAATTTCACGCGGCGAACAGGCCATCCTCTTTCTTAATCGGCGCGGCACAGCTTCGTATGTCTTTTGCCGTGACTGTGGCTACGTGGTGAAATGTCCCAACTGCGAAACCCCGCTGACGTTGCACGTTGAACGTTTAACGTTGAACGTGCAACCTTCGACGTTATTCTGCCATCACTGCAATTACACGCGCCAAATGCCGAAGACCTGTCCGAGTTGTAACGGGAAGAATATCCGCGCTTTCGGATTGGGCAGTGAAAAAGTGGAAGAAGAAGTGCAGGCCATGTTTCCCAATGTCCGCACCTTACGTTGGGACTGGGACACTACGCGCCAAAAAGACGCGCACGAAATGATCCTGACGCACTTCGCCAATCATCAGGCCGATGTGTTGGTCGGTACGCAAATGCTCGCCAAGGGACTTGACCTTCCGCTGGTTACGTTGGTGGGCATTGTACTTGCAGATGTGGGGCTTGGTCTGCCTGATCCCTTTGCCAGTGAAAAAGTATTTCAAACCCTCACACAGGTTGCAGGCCGCGCGGGGCGCTCGTCTTTGGGCGGCAAAGTGATTATGCAAACTTTCATGCCTGAGCATTACGCAATTCAAGCGGCGTCACAACATGATGTCAATGGATTTTATGCACAGGAATTAAATTATCGCAAGCAGTTGAATTATCCGCCTTACACGAGACTCGCGCGGCTGGAGTATCGCCACGCTGACATGCTCAAAGCGGAGGAAGAGTCACAGAAAACAGCGAACAGGCTCAAGGTTAAGATCGAAGCGGAGGCTCGTCATCAAACGGAGATCATTGGCCCCGTCCCATCTTTTTTCGCAAAAGTGGATGGCCTGTATCGCTGGCAAATTATCGTCCGCAGTCCCGATCCGGCTGCGTTGTTGCGCGATATAAAACTAACCGATTGGCGAATTGAAATAGACCCGATCAGTTTGTTGTAAATGTAAGTGGATTGTTATGCGGGCAAAATACATTCGGGGCGGTCATTGCTCGGACTGTTGACGAATGTTGAAACGGGGTGCGCGGACATTCTGTCGGCTGGAAAAGGTTGAATGAGCGGCATCAGGCGTTCGGGCGTTTGAGGCGCGGCGTCTAACCAGGCCCCGTAATCTTGTTTGTCCAGAATGACAGGCATGCGATTGTGCAGAGTCGACATTAATTCATTTGGTTCGGTAGTGATGATGGTGCAGGTGCGGAGCGTATTGCCGTCGGGCGAATGCCATTCATCCCACAGCCCTGCGAAGGCAAATGGCTGATGGTCTTTCATGTGGATGAAGTATGGCGTTTTTGTTTTTATTCCTTCGCCGGCTTTCCATTCGTAAAAACCGTCGGTTAGGATCAGACAGCGTTTGTATTTGAAACTGCCGCGAAAGGACGGTTTTTCGGCGACGGTTTCACCGCGCGCGTTGATGAGTTTATTGGCAATGCCGGGGTCTTTTGCCCAGGAGGGAATCAGTCCCCATAGAAAAAAATCCGCCTTGTTTTTTCCGTCATTGGGGATGGCGAGGACAGGCTGCGATGGGGCGATATTAAAGCGCGGTGCGAATTGAGTTGGGAATATAAAATCGCCAAATGCGTCTTTTAATTCTGCGGGGTCAACAGTAAGGGTAAATCTTCCGCACATGAGTATTCTCCTTTTAAATGAGCGAGCTAAATTTACTGCAATATGAAATAAAAAATTGTGCCTTTATTAATTTGTGATTCTATCCAGATGTGCCCGCCGTGGATTTCGATGATTCTTTTTACCAGTGCGAGACCAATGCCTGTGCCGCTGCTGTTGGTATCAAGCTTGTTAAACAGGCCAAATATATTTTCGTGAAATTGAGGCGCAACGCCAATGCCGTTGTCTTTTACATAAAATATGGTCTGGTTCTGTTCGTTTCTGCTCGTTCCAATTTCTATGCGTGGACGGGGCTGGTCGCCCATAAATTTTATGGCGTTATCGATCAGGTTTTGAAATACCTCCACCATGCGAACCCGGTCACATTTTAGGGTGAGGGTATTACTTTCATATTCGATCTGTACATTTTTCGCCTGGATCTGTCCATATACGGCCTCAAGCGCATCTTTAACGATCTCATTGAACGAGACTTCAACCGGCGGGTTTATCAATCGTCCGATGCGTGAAAGGTCGAGCAGGTCTTGCAGTAAATTCTGCATTTTTTCGACCGCGGTTTCAATGCGGGAAACATCCCGTCTGAATTTTTGAAAATCTCCCTCCTGTGCGTCCCGTTCAAGGTAGCCGAGAAAACCTCTGATGGTGACCAGTGGTGATTTGAGATCGTGCGAGACGGTATATGTGAAACGCTCGAGTTCGGCATTCTTTGCTTCGAGTTCCACGATGAAATTTTTGCGTTGGGATAGCTCGCCTTGCAGCGCGGAATTAAGGCGCGCGTTTTCGATGGCAAGACCTGCGTAGCCGCCGAATAAGCGCAGGGCTTCCAACTGGTCTGCTGTGATAAGGCGTTTTGTGATGTTGTTATCGGCACAAATGACGGCTACAGGTTTATCTCCTGCCCAGGCGGCGACGGCCACAAAATCTTTAACGCCATACATTTCATCTCCGGTTGCGACATTGTTTTCCACGTCATAGTTATTTGTGAAATATACGCCATCGGGGTTTTGTAGTAAGGTGGCGAATGTGGCTCCGATCGGGAATGAAATATCCCAATGCTCCACGATCTGTCCTTTGTTGTTTGTGCCGATCGTATCATCCATCGTGTTTCGTTCAGCGTTATACAGGAAGATCGCCAGCCGGTCAAATTCCAGATCGTCATGCACGCCATGCCAGATTTTTTTGATCGTTGAGCGCAGATCGTTGGACTCGGTCACGCGTTTGCCGAGTTGGACTACCTTTTCAAGCATGATGCGCCGGCGTTGTTCAATTTCCTGGGCATTTTTGCGTTCGGTAATTTCACGCGCAATACCTGTTGTGCCGATCACTTCTCCATTCTCATTGAGGATGGGAGTCTTTGTAGTTTCCACCCAGTATGTTCTGCCGTTGCTGTCAACCTGGAATTCTTCATCAGTTTTGCGTTGACGGGTTTGCATGACGAGCAGATCATCTCCGCGATACTTTTTGGCAAAACTTTCCTGCCAGATATCGAAATCAGTTTTACCGGGAATTTCATCCATTTGCATTCCAACGGTTTTAACAAATTGTTCGTTGACCGCAATATAGCGGCTGTCTTTATCTTTTAACCACGCCATATCCGGAATATTGTTCAGAATTGCCGCTTGTTGCAGAAAAATTTTCTGTAATTTTTCCTGTGATTCTTTCTGCTCGGTAACATCGCGTGAAATGCCAATGGTTCCGATGACAAGCCCCGAGGAATCTTTCACGGGTACTTTGGTGGCGGAGAGCCAGCGCGGTTTTCCATCATCGGTCGGATTAAATTCAATCCGATTCAAAATCGCCTGACCGGTTTCTATGATCTGTTTTTCCTCCGCCATGAATTCCTGCGCCAGTTTGGAGTTTTGAAAATCGAGATCGGTTTTGCCGATGACATCCCGTGGATTGTCGACTTTTAAGAATCTGGCTTGTGCCTGATTAATGCGTACAAAGCGCGACTCGACATCTTTGAAATATACAGTATCGGGAATATTATCCAGAAAGATTTGCAGGAGATCGCGTTCGTGCGCCAGCGTTGCTTCCATTTTTTTTTGCTCGGTAATATCCCGCACCGCGCCGTAGATCCCGATCAACCTGTTTTCTTTTTCATCCCAAATTGGATGAGCAAAGATTTGCTCCCAGCGTATCTCTCCATTCTTTGTAAACGTGCGGATTTCTGATTTGATATCCTGATTCTTATGAAGGCTTTCCATATCCTGCGCATCTTTTTCGCGATCATCAGGATGAACATGCGCCAGCCAACTGCCGCTGGCGAGATACTCCTCATAGGTGTAGCCGGTCATCTTTTCAAACGCACCTGCCACCCAGCTTAATCCCGCCTCACCGTTTTTTTGTACTTCAGTGGTAAAGGTGTAATCCGAACTGACCTGCGATATTAAACGATATTTTTCCTCGCTTGCGTGCGCGCGACGCAATATTTTTTCCACCGTGTTCCTGGATAAATATTGCAGGATCATCCCCATCGGAAAAATGGCAAGGCTTATCACCCAAATCGACATGGAACTTCCCGGAGCGGCAAATACTAATTTTTCCTGTGCTTCCGCGTAGACCATTGCCCCGCCCGCGATCAGTGACAGGGCGGTGATCGCAAAATGTGACTCTTCCGCTGGCTAATATGCCGGCGATCACAATCACAAGCGGATACCCTAATAAATAAGCCTCCCCATGCACGCCTCCACCTGTCACAGCAGAAATCGTAAAGAAGAACCAAAATGAACTGATCTGAATCATCGAAGCCGCGTAGACATATCCGCGGTGTAAAAGGAATAAAAGAAAAAAATTGATCGCTTCACCAATAATACCTTGCGTCAAAGCGCGCAGTAAACTCAGGCGTTTTGAGCAGGGTATAAGAAACATAAGGAATGGGCACAAAGATCAGTCCCCACAGGATCGTGTGAAGCAAATATGCGTGGTGTGTTTTTTCATCATCGTTGAAAACAGGCGGTGCCAGCATTTTCTTTAAAAAAATAAACATAAATAATTTACCCTCTTAATTTTCTGGCATCCCCTTCGCGCTGGGTGACACCGATCGAATCCAAATGTTCCAATAATGCCTGAACATATTTTCTTGTGGTGTTGAGCATATCACGCGTTTCGCCCAGCGTGATCAGTCCATTTTTCTTTAACTCAGCGCGGATCCTTCCCGTCATTTCATCGTAATCTTTTGCGGAAGATGACATCCTGTGAAACGGTGATCAATTCGCCCAGCTCGATCAAGGCATTCAGGACTTCCTCCCCCGCCTCAGATTGACATTCCTTGACGCTCCGCGTGGCATACGGATTCTTTTCAAACTTTCGCATCAATTCTTTAACTTTGAGCTGGTCTGCCCCATTGAACTTTATCTCATGGTTGGTTTTTGCCAGCCAGATCGAATACTCAGTGATCGCGTGATCGACCGCCAGTTTGTGAATGACACTATTGAACACACGCGCCGCGAGTTTTAATTTGCTCTTCAACTCTTCACGCGGAATGCCGCGCCTCAATGGAAACTGCCTGTGGTAAGCCTCAAGGGTCGCCGAAATTTTTTCACTTAATGTATTCCAGTGGGGCAGTGCAACGATCAACATGTCACTGGTTGTTTTTGCCTCGCCCGCTTCGAGCGCAACCAATTGACCATTTTGCAGTAACGCATTAAGCGCATCTTGCGCGTTGGATGCTTCCAGACGGGATTTCGCCGTCACATCTTTTATGCCCGCGATATTAAGCGCAAGCGCGGCTTCGAATAAAACTTCTTCGGGAGTGCCTTGCATGAGTGATTCAAGTGACTTGAGCACACTTTCATCGAATCGTTTGTGTCTGCCTTTGGGTTGGTGGTCAATGATGCTCCCGCCGCCAAGTGTTTCACTGGGGGAGGGGCGGCGCAATATATAGCGGTCTCCGCGCACTGTGACCACGGGATCGCGCAGTTCAAGTTGGATCCAGGCTTCTTCGCCCGCGTTGAGTTCTTCCACGCCCAGCAGGCGCAATGTGGCGATGGTTTCACTCGCGCCCACAAAAAACTTTACTTCGTCGCCATGTTTGATGGCAGCGGATGCATCTTTGAGCAAACGAAAACTTGCATCGACTCTGCGGGTGGCTTGATATTGATTCGGATGGACGATCACTTCGCCACGTTTGATCGATTCTGTGTCTACACCTGAAATATTTACAGCGGTGCGTGAACCAAGCACAGCGGTTTCTTCTTTCTTCGTGTGAGTTTGCAGCCCTCTGATTCTGCCTTTTAAACCGGCGGGCAAAATTTCCACTTCATCGCCGACAGAGAGATGACCGTCGCTGAGAGTGCCGGTTACCACGGTGCCGAATCCGCTCATGCTGAAGACGCGGTCAATCGGCAGTCGCGGACGGTTCAGGTCGAGTCGTGCCGGTTTCTCTTCAAGGATTTTGCTGAGGGTGGTGATGAGGGTTTCGAGTCCTGTTTTGGTTTTGGCAGAGACTCTCACGATGGGTGCGTCGCGCAGGACGGTGTCACTCACAGCACCACGAATGTCTGCTTCCAAAAGATCAAGCCAGGTTGAATCTGATGCGATGTCTGTTTTTGTCAGAACGATTAATCCAGCGGGAATCTGTAATAAGTCTAATATCGCAAGATGTTCTTTGGTTTGGGGCATGACGCCTTCGTCGGCGGCGATGACCAATAATGCGGCGTCGATGCCCCCAATGCCTGATAGCATATTTTCAATAAAATCACGATGGCCGGGGACATCGACGATGCCCACTTCTTCGCCGTTGGGCAGGGTGAGCCAGCCGAAGCCAAGTTCAATGGTCATCTCACGCGCTTGTTCTTCTTTGAGGCGGTCAGGGTGTGTGCCCGTGAGCGCTGCAATTAATGTGGATTTCCCGTGATCTACGTGACCTGCTGTGCCGATAACTCTCATGTCCCTATTTAACCACAAAGTTATTGTAAACAGGCATTAAGAAAAAAAATCCGCAGAAAATTTTCTGCGGATTTTTTTCTCTACTTTTTGGCCGTCTTTTTGCCATGCCCCATGATGCGCTGATAGGAGGTCATCCATTCATGTACAACGTTCATCAGTTCCTGTAATTCTTTTTCGGTTGCATCTGTGGTCTGGTGCATTTGATCTTGCAGGACTTGCAGTGCGTCGTCGAGCGGGGTGATGCGGCCTTCAGTTTTTTGCACATCCTTGCGGATCTCGCGGAATGATTCTTCAGAGGAAAGGCTGTAACCTGTCCAGCGTTTTTGGTCGTCGGCTTTGAAACTGACCCATTCCTGTCTGAGCCGGTCTTCTGTCAGGCGCTGCATTTCGGTCACTTCGTTGATGCGGCGTTCAAGTTTTGTGTTGAGTTCGAGGTAGGTTTCCTGGGCTTTCTTGGCGCCGCGCAGGGCTTCATCCAGGCTTTGTACGTGTCCATCCAAATTTGCGGCTTCTTTTTGAAAGGCTTCGTATTTTTCCTTCCATTGTTTCCAGGCGTGGTCGCGGTCTATTTGCGCGATGGCTTGCTGTTCAAGGAAGGCGGTCTGTGCTTGTTTGCGCTCCAATTCAGATGCGATCAGGTCTGTAAAACGATTTTCGATATTTCGCAAACTGTCAGCATGGACAATATATTTGTCGCGGTTTTCGTCCACGCGTTTGCGGATGGAGGTCATTTCGCCTTGAATATCGGTAACACGTTTGAGGTCATTCTTGCGTGTTTCTTCTGTGGCTTTTAATGCATGAAGTACATCTTCGTTTGAGCGGGTGGCTTCGTCGACGTGTGTTTTAAAATCGCTCACATTATCTTTCATGCGTTGTATTTCGTCGCCGCGTTCTTTTAGTTGTTTTTTAAATTCTGTCAGGCTGGTGGTGGTGGTGGTTTTTAATTGCGACAGGGTTTTGTTGATCTCAAGCAGTTCAGGTTGATGCTGTTTGGCGATTTCGCGTTCGCTGCGTGTGTGTGCCTTGTCGTTATCTTCAATGATCTTGATGATGTCGTTGCGTTGACGGGTGATCATCGCTTCAAATTGTTCCACACGTTTTGTGGCGGGCGTGATATCTGTGATTTGCTTGCTGATGGTTTTGATCTGTTTTGAAACCACGTTGACCGAGGTCTCGAAGGAATTCAAACGCTCACTTAACGCGGCAAGAGAATCCTTGTTTTCGCGTTGCTGTTTATCCAGCCATTCGAGTCGCTTGATGATTTGTTCAAATTCCATGTTGTTCTCCGATATTTGTGGGGAAATAGATGCGTTAAATTATAGCACGCCGGCTTACTGTCCCAGATGATCGAACAGGGTGGGCAGGTTGGAAATGAAAAGTTGTAAGATCTGCGGAAACGTACCGAGGATGAATAACCCGATCACACCCAGCCCGAGCATGGCGCTTTGTACCCAGGATTCGTTTAACTCCCAGGGTTTGTTTTCCTCTGCCATCACAAAAACTGCGAGTGTGCGAATTGCTGCGATCAGCAGACCGAATAAACCTGCAAAGGCCCAGAAGGAAATTGTAAGCGATTGACCTGCCAGTTCCTGCCATAAGGCGATACGCGCCGGAAAGCCAGCCAGTAATGGAAACCCTGCCACTGAAAGATGCGCGAAGATGAGGGCGGCAACTGCGATGGGGTAACTGCGTGCCAGCCCTTGTACTTCGCTGAAGCGTAATGAATAGGCTTTGCGTTTAATGATCGAGAGCGCCAGAGCCCACACGGCTAATTCCAATCCGCGCGGAACGAGCAGCAGAAACGTGACGTTGACCACTTCAGTGGATTTCAGACTCATGGCGAGTATCAGCAGGCCTGTTTCTGCGATGGCGGCATAGCCCATGATGCGCCCAAGATGCCGCTGTAAAGATGCGAAAATTCCGCCGCTTGCCACCATAAATACCCCGGCAAATATAATGGCATTTGAGAGCTGGGGTGAAGTACGCAGCCATGTGTAGCGGTCTAAAAAGCCAAGTGCAAATATGACCGTGAAAGTAGGTAATGCCCAAAGCAGGAAGCCGGTTACATAAGGCGAGGCTTCTTCCATCAACATCGGAATCCAGTTGTAGAGCGGAAAGACTCCGAGCAAAAAGGCAAATCCCAGTCCGAGCATGGTTCCGGCTTGTGTCGTTGTGCCCAGGTCACCGGGGCTGGCTTCAACACCTGCAAGCATCCACCCTGAAAATAAAATGAACGGCATGGCAAGGGTTTGGTAGATCAGAAAACGCACCACGCCCCGCCCGGGTTTTTGATACGGAAGAACAAGCAGCGGGATGACCAGCATGGCTGCCATTTCGAGCAGAAGCGCGGCGAAGAGGAAAGGTTCCACAGCGATCGAGGCGGTTAATAATGCCACGATCATTAATCCGATTGAAACGAATCTGTTTTTTGTTCCAGAAGCCTGTGTACCAAAGAACCATAACGCGGCCAATCCGTAGATGATCGCCAGCAAAGGCCCGTCTGCGGTATGCAAGGCAAAACTACGCCCAAAGAATTGAATGGTTGATGAAATCTTAAAGGAGACCGGCCCCAATAATTGTGCAATGTCAATCGGGATGATCAGAGCGGTGAGTGAAAGAATTGCAGCAACCACTCCGCCTGTCACCGGTGCGCGCTCTTCACGTAAAAACAATAAGATCAAAACGCCTGTCGCAAAGGGGACAAGGATCCATAGGATGGGCGCGCTCATGCGGTTTCCTCATCTTCTGAATCAGGTGGGTAGACCCCGGCGATCAATAAATAGGAGCCGACAATGCCCAATCCTAAATTGGTTACGGCCAGTAAGCCCGCAACCAGAATGGAACTTTCGATGGCAGCGTATAAGATTTCAAAACCGGTCAGCATGGTGAGTAGACCGAGGATCACACGTAACAAGTTGGATGTCACCCCCAGGTGGACGACTCCCGCGCCGATCAGAATCAAACTGCCTGCGATCACCTGCAAACCGAGGCCGGGAATTGCCGCTTCGATGCGTGGTGTCGACCCTGCGGCAACCAGTGTAACAATGGCGATTAAGATCATTCGGAACCATCTTCCACGCGGCCAGAAGGTTTCTTCGTTTTCCTCTTCAATATGCGACAAGCCTAAGCGCGTCATACCGAGCGCGGCGACGACCATCCAGCCGGTAACCAGTTTTGCGGAGCCCATCACAAAAGGCAGGTGACGTGTCACCAGCCAGAATGCAGCGATATATTGCACCGCAAGCGCGCCCAGGCTTACACGCCAGTCACGATTGATCAGCATGGCTGTGGATGTTGCTACGATCAGTGCTACGGCGATCCAGGAGACGATTTCAATGAACATCCTATCGTACTCCCTGAGTTATTAGTGAAACAAATAAAATGATAAAGAGTAACGTCCACATGATTCCGCTTTCGCCTTCAAGAGTTGTAATAATGGCTGTGCTGATTCTGGCAAGTAGACGATAGATGGCCCACAAACCTTGATAGGCATTGTCCATGCGTGAGATCGTGGAACTGACCCAGTGAGCGCGGATCGGGTTGAGGATGCGAAAACGCGGTGTCGCCCAAACCAGGCCAAAGGTCAGGAGCGAAGCGATGATGGCTTGCAGCCAGGCGCCGACTTGCAGCGCTCCGTCCCAGCCGATCCATCCCAATACAAGTTGAAGTGCTACCAGCAAAATAATTCCGGCTGGATATACTGAGCGCGTCCAACTTTCCTGTGTATCCAGCGAGTCACGTCCGCCGGGACGCAGCGCATGACGGACAAATCCCGCGATCAATAGTGCTTGCGCCACGATCACAAATGGAATAAAGAAACCTAAATTGCCAAGCCATGCGCTGGCTGTTAGTGAGAAAGGCAAGGATGAAAGACTCCACACGCCAACCAGCAGGGCGCGGTTTAGCCAGATATTTTGCACTGAAGATAAAAAGAGCGCGCCGCCAACGAGTACAAGCGCACATCCCCAGGCTACCACGCCTAATGGATTTCCACTAAGGGCCGAGATGATGGAGAGTGCCGCCAAACTAATGATCCAATATGGGCGGCCTGTTAATTCGTCGGGTGCGCGCAGCCACATCCAGCCGCCATAAATCGCGGCCATGATGCCAAGTGTGGTTAGGAACGGGGTGAACGCTGAGCTTAGACTTCCAGCCGGAACGTGCGAAAGTAACACCAGACTCGATGCCGCCGAAATTAATCGCAGTGCCGTGCCAAAGCCGCGCCGTACTGTGGATTCAGATGAGTAAGGCAGATGCAAGGGCAGCACGCCCAACCGTAACCCTGCCGCAATCACCAGATATAGACCCGAACCCGAAGCAATGGATTGAAAATTAAATGTGCTTCCCGCCGCAATGCTGACAATGTTGGCCCATAGTAATAAAAAGCTTCCAAAGGCGCGGGTTGAAAAAGAAGTTACAACTTTTTCGTTATTTGCCGCCCCATTCACAGATCGTAATTGGGTGATGAGTTCGGTAATATCCAGCGCGCTCCAGATCAATAACAATGTCAGCGGATTATTGGCAGTTACTGCCAGAATACCAAGCCCGCCCAGTGCGAGTGTGCTAGCCCAGGTATAGGAATTTGTAAACGCAGGTTGAGAAACAACCGTGAGTAATATTGTCAGGGTCAGCGCGGAAATACTCACCGCAAAAGGCCATGAAAGCCCGTCTGCGCGAAATGAAATTGGATTTAAAAATAATGTGAGCGGCTTCCAGGCAGGCAGCGCAAGGTCAAACGGCATTTGCGCCAGCCAAATGAAAACACTAACCAGCGCCAGCGTTCCGCCGCCCACCGCCACCAGCCACGCATAGCGTGCATTCGGCTGGGTTATGAGCAGCACCATCAATGCCAGCGCGGTCACAAAAAAGAGCAAACAAGAGACTATGATTAACATGGGAGATAACAATTGTATCAGTTTTATTGCCGCGTCACTTTGGGCCTTTTGCTTTTGGTACAATCAAATTTATGACTTTTAGACATGGCCGGTTAACGCGGCTAAAAAACATCTTTTGGATTTTAACGGTTTTACTGACAGTCGCCTGCGCTTCTCCCGCAACCTCCACGCCTGTCTCAGCGATTCTTTCAGCGTTCCCTACGCCCACGCCTTTTCAACCTCAATCTGAAGCATCTGCCAATCCCTATGATCTGCTCACCACCCCGCAGCCCGAGCCGACATTCACGCCTTACCCAACCCATTATGTGATCGCGGATGAATTGCCCACACCCATTGAAGTTGCGCCTTCATCAGGCCTCGCAGGAGACGGGTTCAACTCGCTCAACATCAACAATCCTTTAACCGGTTTGCCTGTCAGCGACCCGACCTTACTTGACCGAAGGCCAATGGTGATCAAGATCGCCAATTCACCTGATTACGTCCGCCCACAATCTGGGTTGTCATTGGCCGATGTTGTATATGAATATTATATTGAATGGGGCGACACCCGTTTTATCGCCGTATTCTATGGGAATGAATCCACGCTGGTGGGTCCTGTCCGTTCGGGGCGATATTTTGATGAGCACGTGGCGCGCATGTATGATGCCTTCCTTGTCTTTAAATTTGCCGACCCGCGTGAATATTCCTACCTGAAAGAAAGTACATTGAATGAATTTCTGGTTGTGCCGGGCGCGGGAACCTGTCCGCCGTTTGTGACCGGCCCTTATGACCGTGAGATCTATAATAATATTTTTTTCAACACAACGAAATGGGCGGCCTGTGCAATAAAAAAAAGTTTGGATAATTCACCACAATCCCTGCGCGGCGGTTTTTTTACAGAGAAAGTTCCTGAAAGCGTTCTGGAAGCAAAACAGATATTCTCTTTATACTCAATATATAACTACAGTTATTGGGATTATGACCCCGCCACTCATAAATACTTCCGCTATCAGGAAGCGAATGACATGGTCAATAAAAAGCCCGAAGCGTATGCCGCACTGACCGATGCGCAAACCGGTCTGCCCGTCACAGCCGATAATGTGGTTATGTTATTTGTGCCGCACACATTTGCCAATCAATTCAATGCCGAAGATCAGGTCTATAACATTGATCTGCTTGATTTTGGAAACGCTTATGTCTTTCGGGATGGGAAAGCGATCCCTGCCTACTGGAATCGTACAGATGTGAATGAACCCCTTTTATTAACTTCTCTCACAGGCAATCCGATTTACCTGCGCCCCGGGCGGACCTTCTATCAGGTGATGGGCACCACGTCCACATATACCCAGGATGGCGAAGACTGGCATTTTGTTTTCAAAACTCCATAACCTGTCAGGCCTTAACCTGGATAATGGATTAAAATAACTTCATCCCAATACGCGCGGAGTCCTTATGACCTTTGACCCTGTTTTTCTAAGCAGTTTAACTCTTGTGCTGACCGCATTCGGCGGCGCATTTCTTGCCGCGTTGTGGATCAGCCTTGTGGTGTGGACGTATCGTGATATTCGCGCCCGCGCCCGCGATCCATTGGTGCAGACACTCGCAGCTCTGCTCGTGGCTGTTTTGAATTTGCCCGGTGTATTGGTTTATCTTATTTTGCGTCCGCCGCGCACGTTGGAGGAGGAATACCAACGCACATTGGAAGAGGAAGCCCTGCTTCAGGCGTTGGAAGACCTTCCGCTTTGCCCCGGTTGTGAACGGCGCGTAAAAGAGGATTGGCAGGTCTGCCCGAACTGTCATACCAAATTAAAAAAGTCCTGTCATAACTGCGCCAAATTTATGGATCTATCCTGGAATATCTGTCCATTTTGCGGAACGCCCGCGCTGGGGATGAGACTCGAATCCACAGGAATGGATGATGCTCTACGCGGTCTCAAGATGGGTGACGATCAATCTGATGTAAAGGTCGATTCTGCATCCTGAGAAGGTGTTTCTTAAAGGCTTTTTACCACAGCGATCACAGACGAAACATCTTTTTTTATCTCTGTTCATCTCTGGTTAAATTTTTTTGTACTCTAATATTCAATCACATGAAGGAGATCAAATAAAAATGATTTCCTTTGTGTTTAAAGAGGAATATAAAAAATGAAACTTGAATCGATCACACTGCACCATATCTCCATGCCGCTCGTTGCCCCGTTTGAGACTTCCTTCGGGCGCGAGACAGACCGCGAATGTATTTTGGTAATCATTAAATCCGAGGGACTCATTGGCTATGGCGAATGTGTACCGTCACGCGACCCCGGTTATAACTACGAGACCACCGGCACTGCCATGCATATTCTTAAGGATTTCATTGTGCCTCTGATTCTCGGGACAGATGTAAAAGACGCGGCAGATTTTCAGGAACGCGTTTCCAGAATCCGTGGACACCACCTTGCAAAGGCCGGCGTGGAAATGGCTTTGTGGGATTTGCTTGGCAAGCGTGCAGGTAAATCATTGCACGAGTTGTTTGGCGGCGTGCGTGAAAAAGTTGAAGTGGGAGTCTCGCTCGGGATTCAAGAATCAGCTCAAAGTTTGGTACGAACCGCGGCGCATTTTGTTAAGCAGGGATATGCGCGGGTGAAGATCAAGATCAAACCGGGCAGAGATGTTGAAGATGCGTCTGCCGTTCGTCAGGCTTTCCCGAATCTGCGTCTGCAAGTGGATGCGAACTCTGCGTATTCATTGAATGATATGCAAACCCTCAAGCCGCTCGATAAACTTAATCTGCTTTTGATCGAACAGCCTTTGTTTGAAGATGATATTTGGGATCATCATAAAATGCAGGAACAATTTGAAACTCCCATTTGTCTGGATGAAAGTATTGTCTCGCCGCGTCATGCGCGTTATGCGATCGAAATGAAAGCCTGCCGCGTGATCAATATCAAAGCGGCCAGAGTTGGCGGGTTGAGCCAGGCGGTGATGGTGCATGATCTTTGCCTTGAAAATAAATTACCGGTCTGGTGCGGCGGCATGTTGGAAACGGGTGTGGGACGTGCATCGAATCTTGCACTGGCTTCACTGCCGAATTTTGTGCTGCCGGGGGATGTCTCGGCTTCTGATCGTTATTATGCGCGCGATATCACCAATGAGCGTTTTGTGTTGAATGCAGATTCCACGATTGATGTGCCGGGCGGCGCAGGGCTGGGTGTGACGATCAATGAAAAAGCGTTGAAGGATTTTACGCTTCTTGAACTTTCATTCGTTGCAAAATCATAATAAATAAAATTGTATTGAAGTTATACTGAATCAAAAGACACTTGCTCCATATAATACGAGGCATGAAGACGCCTCGTATTTTTTATTTTTTACCCGATCCCAAAAATATTTTTCATTCCATTCTTTCCCAAATGGAATCGTTTTTTTCGCGCACGTTGAAAAAGAACAGTCGTAAAGCAAAACGGTTGAGTGTTATTTCGATCAGCATTCTTTCACTGGTTGCCTGTCAGCCTTCGTTATGGGGCGCGCCTCCGCCACCGCCGACAGTGGTGGTCGCCACCGCCTCCGCTACATTTCAAGCGCCCATCATTCCCACACTTGCACCCACCATCACGCCAATGCCGCCCACCACAGTGCCAACGCCGGTGGTATTGAACGCCGCACAGATTTGGGCCAGCCCCGCCACGCCCGCGCTTTTGCGTGAAATGATCCAACGTTGGGGGTTTCAAGTTCTGGCTGCTGATCAGTCTTCTGCAAATTTATATATTGACATCGCCCAGCCCGCCCAGGGTGCGATGCATGTTTCCACGTGGACGTATGCGCTCGTGGCGCCTTTCCCTACTTTGACCGATAATATTTCAACTCAGGAATTGCTCTCCTCATGGGGCGGTTCAAACTTCGGACCGTTTGCCGGTGTGCCGCTTATGATGGAAGAATCCACACTGATGACTTTTACTGCTTTATGGGGCCTCCCGCATCAGGCGCGGTGCAGGTTGTTCCCGCCGATCAATTGCTGGATACTGCATGGAGTCAAATGCCGGCCTGGGCCATCATCCCATTTGACCAGATCCAGCCAAAATGGAAAGTATTGATGGTAGACGGCCAATCGCCAATTCAAAAGAAATTCGATCCGTTGATCTACCCGTTGATGGCGACTTATCGTTTGATGTGCGTTAATCCATGTCAGGTGCCCGGTGATATTGAACTCTCTTTCCAAAATCGTGACTCAGCCAAACTGACCACCGTCATTTTGACCGGCGTCACTGCTCTGGTTCGCGCCACAGCACGCACGATGGATGTAAAAGGCATCCTGTATCCCGGCGAAGTATTACGCGATATTTTGCTCGAAGCAGATATTACCCATGTTAATAATGAAGTACCTTTTTATCAGGGCTGCCCCAACCCTGACCCAAACCAGGTCAAGCAGGTTTTTTGCAGTGCGCCGCGTTACATGCAGCTTCTGACCGATATCGGCACCGATGTGGTGGAGTTATCAGGCGATCACTTTGCCGACTACGGCGTGGAAGCCATGTATCAAACTCTTGATATTTATAAAGAATACAACATGCCTTATTATGGCGGCGGCTACAATGTGGAAGATGGACGCAAGCCATTGTTGATGGAAGTGAACGGCAACAAGATCATGTTCATTGGCTGTAACTACAAGGATATTTACGCCAGCGCCAGAGAGAATATTCCCGGCTCTGTAAAATGTGACTTTGACTACATGACCGAACAAATCGCCTATTACCGCACACAGGGATATTTGCCCATCTCCACCTTCCAATATCATGAGTTTGATACCCCTGAAGCACGTCCGCAGCAGGAGATCGATTTCCGTGTCATGGCAGATGCAGGCGCAGTGGTCGTGAGCGGCAGTCAGGCGCATGTGCCGCAGACGATGGAATTCCGCGCGGATGCGTTTATTCATTATGGCTTGGGAAATTTATTTTTTGACCAGATGGCAAAAAAAGGTCCCGACTTTACGCAAAAGGAATTTCTTGACCGCCATGTTTTTTATGACGGCAAATACCTTGGCGTGGAATTGGTGACAGCTTATCTTGAAGATTACGCGCGTCCACGGTTTATGACCGACGCCGAGCGAGCAAAATTCCTGAGTTTGTATTTCGCTGAAAGCGGCTGGGACTTTCTGCAAGCCGGACAATAGCAGACCGCTCAAACTACATTGGCCGCGCAGATTAATGCGAGACATTCCGCTGCGTTATAATTAGTTTTACTTCGTGCAAAATGGACGCTCTTGAGCGTCCATTTTATTTTTGGTAGAATGCACAGTCTGCCCATTCAACTCATTGAGACTTGTCTATGAAAAAAATTACACTTACTTTAATTTGCATTGTCATTCTTGCCGCCTGCGCCCCCGCAACGGTGCAGCCGGTCAGCACCGCTGCTCCGTCGCCATCGCCGCTGCCGAGTGCAACGGTCACCAGCACACCCATGCCTGACGCGCTGTGGGTCAGCCCTGCCGTCCCTGCACATCTGGTTGAACTTGCAAACGCATCAAATATTCCGCTGACGAATGATCCCGCGCTCGCCACACAAAAACTGGATATTTCTGACTCCGGCACTATCTGGATTTATGCCCTCGTCGCGCCATTCGCTACCGTAACAGATGACGTGACCCTTCAAGATTTATCCGCCGCCTGGAAAAGCGGTTCAAGCGGACCGTTTAGCGGGCACAGCGTTCTATTGGCAGAATCCACGCTGAGGGCGTTCACTGCCCTGTGGGGCGAGCCAGCTTCCGGCGTGGTGCGAGTCGTTTCGTCTGAGCAGATGCTGGATACAGCGTGGGCAGAGTCTGCGTGGGCGATCATCCCCTTTGAAGACATCCAGCCCAAATGGAAAGTATTAAGCGTAGATGGTCAATCTCCGATGCGCAAGGATTTCAACGCAGATACATATCCATTGAAAATAAATTTTGCTTTATCGAATTCTGAATCATTTGTGTTGCCTGAATCAAATCGTGATGCATCAAAACTTGCGACGGTGGTGTTAACCGGTGTGACCGCCATTGTGCGCGCCACTGCGGTGACCATGGAATTAAAGGGAATTACCTATCCCGGTTCTTTGGTGGGGGATTGGCTGCGTGAAGCGGACGTGGCGCATATCAGCAATGAGGTGACATTCGATAAGACCTGCCCGTATCCGCGCTCGGGATATACCAGCCTGATCTTGTGCAGTGACCCAAAGTACATGGAACTGCTGTTGGACGTAGGCACGGATGTGGTGGAGATGTCTGGTGATCATCTTTTGGATCGCGGCGGTACGGCCTTGCTCGATACGCTTGCGATGTATGATGAAAATAATTTACCTTATTATGGCGGCGGAGTAAATGCCGAAGATGCGCGCAAGCCGGTATTGATGGAAGTGAACGGCAACAAGATCGCTTTCATGGGTTGTAATGGAAAGCCCGTTATTTTTCAAAAAGCAACTGACACCACACCCGGGCCTGCCGAATGTGATTATCAATTTTTTGGAGATCAGATTCGTGAATTGAGCGCGCAGGGTTATATGGTTATTTTTACGTTTCAACATAATGAATGTTATTCGCCCATGCCGTGTTATCTGCATGAAGATGGATTTCATAGCGTGGCTGATGCGGGGGCGGTAGTGGTCAGCGGCAGTCAGGCGCATTTTCCGCATATCATGGAATTTCGCGGCGATGCATTTATTCATTACGGGCTGGAAATTTTTTCTTCGACCAGATGACTTATATTCTCCCCGATGGAAAAGTAATTGATGGCACACGCCGTGAATTCATTGACCGCCATGTTTTTTATGACGGCCATTATCTTGGCGTGGAATTGCTGACCGCTATGATGGAGGATTATTCCACGCCGCGCCCGATGACCGAGGCTGAACGCGTACCCTTCCTGACTGAATATTTCAACCTGAGCGGATGGATGCCTGTGCCGCCGACTGTCATTCCACAGCCAACGGTGACTTTAACTCCGATTGTGCTGCCGTAGGTTTTGGCGGTATGCTCGGAATTTAAATTTTTAAAGATTTCTTCACGCCATTTATTTTGTGGCTTTTAGAAAACCGATAAATTTTGGAGTTGCCAGAATTATTTTTTCATGTATAATGTGTATGTCGTCGTTAGGATGCCCCCCTCATCCTAGCGGCGGCACTTTTTTAATTCATAATTATTTTGAGATCGGCAGCGTGTATCCACCATCTACAATAATTGTCTGCCCCTACGATCATGGCCGCCGCAGGAGAACATAAAAAGGCGACCACTTCCGCCACTTCTTCAGGAGTGATTAATCTTCCAGCGGGGACTTGTGCAATAAAATTTTGCAGGATGTTATCCTGATTTCCCATCGAAGCGAAATGATTCAGCGCATCGGTCTCCACCACGCCAGGCGACACCGCGTTGACATTGATGCCCTTTGAGATCAGTTCCACGCCCAGATAGCGGGTGAGTGATTCCAGTGCCGCTTTGCTTGCACCGACCACCACATAATCAGGCAGTACACGCGTGGAGCCTGCGCTCGAAATGCTGACGATCTTTCCATTGCCGTGTTTTTCCATGAGCGCCGCCGCGCGTTGTGCAGAAAATAATAAAGCGCGCGCATTGATATTCATGGTCCAATCCCAGCCTTTGGGTTTCTGTTCCATCGCCGGACGGTTATAGCCCGAAGCCGCATTGTGGATGAAAATATCCAGCTTATGAAATTCCCTGTCCACTTCATCGAACATGCGGTTTAGATCATCGAGATCGCCCACGTCTGCTTTGATTAGCAAGGCGCGGCGGCCGAGTTTCTCCACCTCACGTGCAGTCTCTTCGGCTGGAGCGCGATTGCGGAAGAAGTTAATCACCACATCCGCGCCATGCTGTGCGAAATGCAGGGCAATGGCGCGTCCAATCCCACGGCCGGAGCCGGTTACAAGTGCGATTTTGTTTTCAAATAACATTGTTAATTCCTTTTCTAAACACAAAAAACTTTGTGGCTTCGTGTCTCACCTACCCTGCACCAGCAGCGCGGTGCAAGTGTAGAGACTTCGTGGTTAATTTTATACAGACTCATTGTACTCAATCAAAATAAATATTCAAATCAGAGCAATCAAACCTGTTTCCACAATTCGGACAACTTACCTTGCAGCTTTTTTCGTGCATTTCACTGCCGCATTTATCACAGATCCAAATTTTCTTTTCATTCCATTGAACGGGCTGGAACAACATGGGATTAAATCTGCCGATATTTTCCGCGCCTAATCGTTTCACTTCCACTATTACCTTGTTTGCATCTTTTTTCAATTGTCCCACATCCACGCCCCGGCAAAGATCAGGCCACGGCGTTAGCCATTTCATGCCCCGCTCATACACCTTGAGTGCGCCTGGATAATTTCCACGGGTGATGTGCAGATAGGCCACCGCAATTTGCAAAATTCCCTGATACAACTTACGAATCTCCCCCGTCTCATCACGCCACGCATCTTCCAATTCTTCATGTGTCTCAAAAAACTTTTTCTGATTAAATAACTTCAACCCCTCAATCGCCTTCGGATGTAACACACCATCACAATCTAAAATATTCATCCTTCATCCTTCTGCCTTCATCCTTTGCTCTACTTCCCTAGTTCTTCCCGCAGATCAATGACTTCCCGTACCCGTGCGCGCAAATTTCCTGTCAACATTTGGATCGTGCCCATCGCCACTTCCACCCGATCAGACATCAACTCGTAGAACGGCTCCTGATCGAGTCTAAACACCAGCGTATCTTCCAGCGCGCGGATCGTCGCAGTGCGCGGCTCGGTATCGAGCAATGCCAGTTCGCCAAAGACAGCGCGTTCGCCAAGCGTATTCAACACACGTTCACCATCCATCACCGCCACTTTTCCGCTGACGATAATAAACATACTATTGCCCTGCTCGCCTTTTTCAACGATATTTTTACCCGCCGGCATTTCCATCTCCGTCAGCAATTCGCTTAACTCGGCCAATGCATCATCCGGTGTAGACTTGAATAAATTAACCGATCTCAGGATCAAAACTTTTTCAACAGTTGAATGCATTTTTATATCTCCATTCTTTATCAGCGCATGCACGCAAATTGCAAGCCAGCCCTGTGACTGCTCCGCCAATTCCTGCATCGAAACTTTTCAGAAATTCCCAAACGCTTGCATGCTTCCACTGCCGAAAGTTCTTCAGCCAGCGGAAGCATAATTAACTTATATCACGCGGCAAAATTGTATCCAACGTCTCAATTGCATACGGAACCTTAGCCGCGTCTTTGCGCAGAATTACACGCCGTGCATTGGTCACCGCTTTGCGGTCATACATAAAACTCAGCAAATGAAAAAGTCTTTCACGCGCATGATAAATCTCAATGCGGATTGCCTGCGCCAGTAGATTCATCTCGTCTTTTGATTCGATCTCCCGCAGCGCAGAATACAACATCCGTACATGTTCCGTTTCATACTTAACCTGAGCCTGACTCTGCCCGTTGACAGGATCAGCCCTGTAGCCGCATTCCGCCAAAGCCGCGAGCACAGCTTCGCGCAAGTCCGAATCTGTGTGACCGATATGCGGCTCAAGCATCGCGATCACAGACGCGCCGCGAATATTTCCGCAGACATGGATCAGTTTTCTTAACGCTGCTTTGGAAAAATCGGTTTGCGTGAGTATTATCGCAATAAACGGCAGCGACGCTTCGCCGCCCATCTCCAACGCCTGCCCCGCCTGCGCCCGTGTAGACGGATTTTTCATCGCGTTGATCACTTTAAACCAGTTCGTATTTTGTTTGCCTGTTCCCGCCGCCAACAAAGCCTCACGCCGAACTTTGATTTCAGGATCATCCAGTAGTTTTTCAAGCAGGCTTTCAAATCCCTGCGAGCCAAATCTTCTCAGCGTTTGCGCCGCAAGCAGACGTTTGGCAGGCAAGGGGTGACCAGCCAGTTTCTCCAGTTTTTCTTTTGAGATGGAAAGACCGTCTTCACCGCCGTATTTCAACAATCCCACCAACGCGCCGAAGGTATTCGCTTCATTGTTTGAATTCAAATACGGCAGAATGAGATTAATGTCATCGGCAGATAAGGCCGAGAAAGCCTGCACAGCCGCGCGGCGGTTATTGGGGATATTTTCCTGCGGAATATGCTCCACAAGGCTTTTACGCGCCTGCTGTGGTTTGATGCGTTCGATCTTTTCCAACACTGAAACACGCACACTGGAAGAGGCATGTCCCAATAAATTGATCAACTCACTCTTTAAATTTGGGTGATTAAGTTCTTCAAGCAGGTCAAGCGAATAGATCACAGTCCCATCGTGCTGGCTCGATAGCCCTTTGAATAAGATCTCGCTGTTGATCTCTTCGATATTGATCAGTTCTTCACGTTTGAAACGCCGCTTGTTGATGGCTTCTACAAGTTGTTTGGGATATGCGTTCGCCAGAATAATACTTAATACAAGCCATGCAATCGCAAGCACGATATAAACAAATGAAAGTTGAATGGTGTCGAGTTTTAATCCATTTGAGAGCAAGGCCAGTAATAGCCCCGCGATGCCGATTGCCGCAGGCTGGATGATTCCTTCGCCAATGGCGCGCGCCTTCGGGCGCAGTGCATCTGTTATCGGTTGATAAAGGATGGAGGACGCTGACTGGTCTAAGGTGAAGCCGAGTCCCTCATTGTTAAATTTTCCTGCTATTGCAAACCAGAACAGGCCCAAAGTCCAGGAAGATGCGAAGATGCCCACGCTGGCAAATCCGCTCATGGATGCGATCAAGACGATGGGCGTGGTTAAGAGTCCAGCCCATAATCCAAATTTGCTGATGATGCGGCCTGTCAGAAAAGTGTCTGTTAGAAATCCGAGCAACCCCACCATGCTGAAAAAATTACCGATGAAGCCCGCGTTATCTGCCGCGTTGGGAAATTGAATGGAGGTCATGCCATAAAAGATGGCGTCCATGACGAAGTAGGCCACGCGCCATAATGCTGCCAGAGCGAAGACCAATAGAATATAGCGATTGCGAAACAGTGCGCTTGTGGGAGGTTGTTCCGGTGTGCGCGCATCAGTATTTTGTATTGATGGTTTTTTCATGCCGCGCAGAATCGCGCTTTGAAATAAAAGCGCAATAAAAAGACAGGCAGCGATGATGATGTAAAGATTCTCTGTGCCAAGTGATTTTGCAATGGTTCCCGAGAAAGGTCCTGCTACCACATACGAAAACCATGAACCCGCATTGAGCAAGCCAAATAATCTTTTGCCCTGCCGCACATCAAAAATATCTGATGCGAGAGTCCAGAAGGCGAGCACGGCTAAATTAATGAGAGTTTGAGTCCAGATGGGGAGGAAGAGTGCGAGCGCTTTTGAGGGGGCGGCGGCAAGACCGAAACGAAAACCGAGGGTAACGAGTACCAGAAAAACCATCGTCAGCCACAACCAGCGCGCGAGTGAAACACGTTCTGAAATTTTTAGAAAAATTGCGGTGATGGTCGAAACGATCACGGCAATGCCGATGTAGGTAAATGGGATTGCAGATACATCCCAATAGGTTAGAAACAATGGCATGGATGCAGTTTGCGCGAAGAGCATGGCTGCGCCCATGAAAAAATATTGCGCCAGCATGAGATAGACCGTGCGGCGTTCTTCAGGGCGGATGTTGAGTATGGCGTCTATTCGTGTCTGCATATTCGGAGAGGTTCGGTAGTATAACATGCAGCTTTCATTCAAATGGTAAAATTCCTGCACGCATGAAACATTTTTTAAAAGATAAACGAGTAGTCTTATTTTGGGCTTTGCTGGCGCTGGTCTCTTTGGTGGCGCTTGGCAGCGCATTGAAAGATGTTTCCTTTCTCCCCTCACAGCCCATCGGCTTTTCAAATCAAAATTCCAGATTGACAGATTTGTCGCATATTGCCGTGTTATTGGTCAGCGCAGCGGAAGTCCCATTCTGGCGGCAGATCACATTTTGGGCGGGGGTCTTTATAATTGTTTTGCTGATCTCTTCCCTGCTCTCCCCTGAACTGCGCAAACAATTGATACAGACTTTTTTAAAAGTTGCCACCTTTTCCATTCTCCTGCTTTATGTCATCAAAAATAATTCTGATGTGCTGGCAGGGTTTGTCCTCCAGATTCCATATATGGGAGACACGCAGAACACATTGCCGTCACCGCAGATCGCGCCGCCCGTATTCCAACCACCTCACATCCCAACCTTTCTATCCTTTCTCATTGCTTTTGGTCTGATCTTGCTGGGAAGCGTGTTCCTGTGGACTTTAAACCGCTGGTGGGAAAAACAAAAAGAATTGCGTTCGGCGCGCCAGCCATTAAAAGAAATTGCTGATATTGCCCGTTTGTCTTTAAAGGATATTGAGGCGGGTCAGGATTCACGCGATGCGATTATTCAATGCTACGAACGGATGAGCAACGCTGTGGGCACAAAGCGCGGATTACAGCGCGAATATTTTGTGACACCCGCCGAGTTTGCTTCACGTCTTGAGCGCGCTGGGCTGCCGCGCGAACCCGTAACACGACTCACACGTCTGTTTGAATCTGTCCGTTATGGGGGGCGGGTTTCAGGTGCGACCGAAATAAACGAAGCAGTGTCCTGCCTGACCTCCATCTTAAAGTATTGCGGAGAAACAAAATGACCTTGCGCCGTTGGTGGATCATCCCGGGTGTGGTTGCAGTTTTTGTCATTTCATTTTTACTGCGAGATACGATTCAGCGCACGATCATCCTGCCACTGGCATATTTTTGGTGGCTTATCCAATTATCCTATCGGGCTGTGCCGCAGGTGATCTTATGGATGCTATTGCTCCTGACCGTATTTGTTTCAATGTTTAGGCTGATCCCGATCAATAAACCCGTCCTAAGTATGCGGAAAAATCAACAGGAGCCGCTATCTGGCCCGATTGGAAGTTTTTCCCAGTGGATCGAAAAGTCGCCGCGCGGGATATATTACAAGTGGCTGGTTGCCAATCGGTTGGGCAAGGCCGCGCGTGAGTTGCTCGACCAGCGTGAAGGCCGTATCCGAAAAGGATATATGCGCCTTAGCGGTAAAGGTTGGAATCCGCCGCACGAAGTGGATGCGTATCTTGAAGTTGGTTTGAATGGATCGTTCGCAGAGTTCCCGCGTTCGCGGTGGATGGGCTGGAAATCAAAGCCAACACCATTGGATGTGAATCCGCAGCAGGTGATCGAATATCTTGAAAGTGAGATGGAGACGAGTCATGACAGAAATCGCAAAGGTATCTGAGTTAAGCAGGCAGGTTATTAATGAAGTGGAGCGCGCTGTCGTTGGCAAGCGTGATGTACTTGAAACGATCATGGCTGCCGTATTGGCCGGCGGACATGTGTTGCTGGAAGATTATCCCGGCCTCGGCAAAACCTTGATCGCGCGCAGTTTTGCATCTGCACTCGGGTTGGATTTCAAACGCATCCAATTCACTCCCGATCTTTTGCCCGGCGATATCACAGGCGGATATATTTTCAATCGCACAAAGAACAAGTTTGAGTTGCGTCAGGGACCCGTATTTACAAATATCCTGCTGGCAGATGAGATCAACCGCGCTTCGCCCAAAACACAATCCGCCTTATTGGAAGCCATGCAGGAAGGACAGGTCACGATGGAAGGGGAGAGTCTTAAATTGCCCGATCCTTTTCTGGTGCTTGCCACGCAGAACCCGATTGAATATGAAGGTACCTTCCCATTGCCAGAAGCGCAGCTTGATCGTTTCATGTTGAAACTTACTGTGGGTTATCCCAGCCTTGAAGAGGAAAAAGAAATCTTGAAGCGCCGCCGCGAGCGCAAGCAGGATGAACTTACGCTCAGGCAGATCACCAAACCAGCTCAACTACTTGATATGCGTGCCGCGCTTGAAACTGTGCATGTAGACTCTGATCTCGAAGGATATATTTCCGCGCTCGTTCATGCCACACGTGTTGATCGTCGAGTTGCTGTGGGAGCAAGTCCGCGCGGATCATTGGCTTTTCTTAAAATGGCACGCGCTCATGCTGTGCTTGCCGGCCGTGATTATATTTTGCCTGATGATGTCAAACACTTCGCCGTGCCCGTTTTGACTCACCGGCTTTTGCTTCAGCCCGAGTATTGGATGTCACAGCAGATCAATGGCGATGTTATTCGCGATGTGTTGCGCACCACTCCCGTGCCCGTTATAAAATAAAGTGTATCGTTCCATTCTGCTCGCCGCGTTTGTCTATGGATTATTACTCACAGGGCTGATTGCCTTGCGCGGTGAATTTATTGCGCTGGCAATTCCCTTTATGCTTTATCTTTTATATGGATTCTGGAGCGCGCCCGAAGAAATGGATCTGCGCATCGAACGCAGTCTTTCCAATGACCGCACAACTCCTGATTCGGAAGTTGTGGTGACAATTACCGTAATCAATCAGGGATCAGATATCGAGGAACTTTTTCTTGAGGATAATATCCCGCCCAATTTGACAGTCCGCATCGGTTCGCCCCGCCACCTGCTTTGGCTTCCGAAGGGCAGTTCCCACACGTTTACATATACCGTCATAGGCCCGCGCGGCTCATATCCTTTTGAAACCATCTCCGTCGCAGCCGTGGATTTATTCGGTGTGAATCGGCATGAGCAATTCATACGAGCCAAAGACCGGTTATTTATCTTCCCTGAATTTAGAAGACTCAAACATGTGTCCATTCGTCCGCGCAGGACACGGGTGTATGCAGGTTCGATCCCTGCACGCGTTGGCGGCTCTGGGACGGAGTTCTTCGGCGTGCGTGAATATCAATTCGGTGATTCTCCGCGCACCATCAACTGGCGCGTGAGCGCACGACATGATGAGAATCTATACTCAAATGAATATCAACAGGAACGCGTGGCAGATGTCGGTTTGGTTTTGGATGCGCGCACTCGTGCGAATCTTCTTCATCATAACCAATCCATTTTTGAATCTTCAGTGACAGCAATTGCCGCGCTTTCTGATGCTTTTTTGAATCAAGGAAATCGCGTAGGTCTGCTGGTTTATGGAAATTATCTCGGCTGGACCCTGCCCGGCTATGGAAAGATTCAACGTGAACGCATTATGCAAGCGTTGGCACATGCGGAGATCGGCGTCAGTTCGGTCTTTGCTGGTCTTGAACATTTATCGCCGCGCATGTTTCCGCCGGAATCACAGATCGTATTGGTTAGTTCATTGGTCAATGACGATTTGAATGTGCTGGTTCAGTTACGTGGGCGCGGTTATCAGGTGCTGGTGATCAGCCCTGACCCTGTCAAATTTGAGCTTGGATTTTTACCGCCATCATCGCAGGTGAATTTGGCCGCGCGTGTCATCCGCATGGAACGTGACTTATTAATTCATCGGCTTGAGCGCGCGGGGATTCATGTCATCGAGTGGGATGTGTCCATTCCGCTCGATCAGGCTGTTGGTCCGGTTTTGATGCGCCAAAGGAGAGTATTGTGACGTTGACCGCACTTATATCCAGCATTGTGATCTGTTCCATATCGCTTGCATATGGTTTTGCCTTGCGCGGATTTACATCCTTTGCGATTTGGATATTAATATTCGGCGTGGGCTGGTTGATTGCTGTGTGGCAGGAATGGAAATGGTATACACCGGTTGCTTTATTTCTGGCAACGGTGGCCGCCGCATTTGGTTTATGGTTTGGCTTTATCCCCGGATGGATGTTTGCCGGTGGTATCTTTGCCCTCTTCGCCTGGGACATGTCTGATTTTCGTCAGCGTTTGCGCCTGATGGCAAAAGATGATGACACACGCGGCATCGAGCGCCGTCATCTTTTGCGCATTAGTTTACTCGCCATGCTTGGATTATTTCTTGCATCCATCACCATGCTGGTGAATGTGCAATTTACTTTTGAATGGAAAGCCCTGCTTGTGATCGTGATTTTGCTTGGGCTTGGTCAATTGGTGGGTTGGTTAAAACGCTAGGAAATTTAACCGCCAAGACACTAAGTTTTTTCTTTGTCACTTCGAGACTTTGTGGCTTCGTGGTTATTAATGGCGTTCATCATTTTCTATATTATTTAACCAAGCTTCTGTTTCTTTTGGATGTTTAAAGTGAATCACCTGTAAATGTGAATTTTCAGGCAGGGCAAAGAGCATCGGGTATTCACGTTTGCGCCGCCAGTAGGTTTTGAACAACCAGTGAAAGAGGGAATTTTCGGACCAAAGTTTTAAATGGGTTAAAAAACTTTCTCGGTTGCCATGCCATAATTCCTCACGCATGATCGATCTGCGCAAGGTGCGCGTGAGCAAACGCCAGAACACAATATGGAATGGATAATCAAGCCAGATCAACACCTGTGCACGGGGCCAGATCAAGTCACGGGCGACACTGTAATTTCCTGCCACCACCCAGTTTGATGCGCTGGTGGCTTTCTCCACGCGTTCGCGGAAGATCTCATCGGGTGCTTCGACCCAATTTGCCTCCCAGTGCAATCCGTCCAATTCAATAAAGTCCGCGTTGAGTTTTTCAGCGAGTTGACTCGCCAGCGTTGTCTTGCCTGAGGATGTGGTGCCGATCACAACAGTGCGTTTACTGGTGAAATTTGTTTTCATGGAAATTTTCGCTGCAGCCAACCTCTATGCAGATCGGGCAACCCCATTCATGTAAATACTGACGATCTCGCGTATGGTTTCAGGGTGCAGGGGAGTGGATCCGGTGTGGGCTGGATAAAATAAGGATACATCATTCCCAACAAAGCCCAGGTGGCTACGGATGGATTAATTGCGCGAAACTCTCCGTTCTTAACACCCGCCTGAAAGATGGCCTGCAGTTTTCCAGTGAATTGATCGTGATAGGTCTTGTCGAATTTTTTGCGTGATGTGGCGCTGAGTTGTGACATTTCCTGGCTGGCAAGGCGAATGATCGCACGATGTTCAGTGGGCTGCTTTAAAACATATTCCACGAACAGAGCGATTTGTTCACTGCACGATACCTGTTTTGATTGAATAATATCTATTGCTTTTCAATGTCGTTTCAAATTACCTGCCATTGCCAGGAATAATTCTTCTTTATCCTTAAAGTGATAATACAAAGCGGCTTTTGAAACCCCGACCGCTTCTGAAATTTGACGCATGGCCAGTCCATGATAGCCTTGCTGCATGAACAGACTTTTTGCTGTATCAAGAATTTGTTCGCGTAAACCAACCTCTGGAATAGTCATAAACTAATTGTAACCTCTCTGACCTTATCTTTCCAAAGGGTCAGAGAGGTCACTTAAAATAAACTAGTGTGTTGTTGAAACAGGCTGGGCATTCTCTATCATGCTCAATTCCTGCTGGCGATTCTTTAACCCCAGGGTCAGAATAACCATAATACCGGCGACGATGCCGATCACCATATAAGCTGTTCCATAGCCTTTTACGCCGCCGCCCATGGATGCCGCGACTGCGCCGATCAATGCGCTGCTGGTCAATTGACCGACACTGGTGAAGAGTGTGATCAGGCCTTGGGCAGATGTGCGATCTGCAGCTGAAGCTTCATTGAGCATGATGTACCGCATCGCGCGCCCAACAGGGATGAAAGTCCCAGCCCGATGACGGCTCCAGAGGCGATGAATCCCCACAGCATGGAGATCAAGCTGCTATTACTCAACATAATCATACCAGCGGCAAGTAAAAGGGTGCCGCCAAATACCATTACTTTGGAACCAAATTTATCCAATAATCGGCCGACAAGAGGTGAACCAACTGCCATGGCAAGCACAACAGGCATTAGTAAATAACTGGCGTTATGCTCATTGATTATTGAAGGCATGGCAGCTACCGCGAGTGCCGGGATGAAAACCATACCTGATTCTCCCAAACCAGCTCCAGCGGATAACATGCTGGCGATCACAGTTTGGCGGCTCTTGAACAGGTTCAAATTCAAAATGGGATCTTCCGCTTTTCTTTCTATGGCAGGGAAGACAAACAACAGCACAATGCCGATCAACAGGAAAGGCCAAACACTAAGTGAAGCCAGACTGCTGAAGAAATTCTGTGTGTCTATTTGATTAAGACCAAATGCCAGGGAGGCCAGCATAATGCCCAGAACCATCATCCCAGCCAGATCAAATGGACGACCGGAGGCGGGACGTGAGACTGGGAGCACGCGCCAGCCCATGATAATTACGGTCAACGCGATTGGCAGGTTGATGATAAAAAGCCATTGCCAGCCGGTGACTGTCAAAATGATTCCGCCAAGGATGGGTCCCACTAAAAAGGCCAGGCCAAATACCGCGCCGATCAACCCCAATGCGCCGCCGCGTTTTTCGGTGGGAACGTGTCACCGATGACTGCACTGGCTACCGGGAAAATTCCGCCCGCACCAAATCCCTGCAGAGCGCGCCCGATCAATAACATCGCAAAGAGGTTTTGAGGTGACAGAGCAACGACAAGCGATCCCAGCGCAAAAAGGGATACGTCCAATACGTAAATTGAACGCCTTCCAAACGTGTCTGACAGTTTTCCATTAATGGTGTGCCGATCAAATTGAAGAGCACATAAATTGTAAAAGTCCACGTAAGGATACGGTCGCCAATCCCGAAGAATTTTTGAATAGAGGGCAGGGCAGGGGCAACGATTGCAATATCCAATGCGCCCATTAGGACGCCTAGAAAAAGAACCAAAAGTACTTTGTTGCGGGTTTTATCATCCATGTTTTATTCTCCTATTCAAACTTACTTACCGCTGGTAAGTTGATAATATCAAGGCCTATTGTTGCTGTCAAGTTTGAGCGTAAGAGATGTGTATGAAGAAGAGAAGTAAAGAGGCTTGTTGAGCGGACGAATTCATCAAAATGGGCCGGGGGTATAATTTGCCAATCACAAATCCAAAATCGCAAATCCAAAGAGGTTTCCATGTTTGATCTTCCTGATGATGAAATTCTTCCCCTTTCCAAAGAGCATGTCTTCTGGACGTGGTCTGCGCAAGCCAAAGTAAATCCGATTGCCATCAAGCGTGCTAAAGGCGTATATTTCTGGGATGTGGACGACAAGCGCTATCTCGATTTCAACTCAATGACGATGTGCGTTAATATCGGTCACGGGAATGAACGGGTTATCAAAGCCATGCAAGATCAAGCTGCAGAGTTACCATATGCCGCGCCGGGTATGGCCACCAAAATCCGCGCTTTGGCGAGCAAAGCCGTAGCGGATATTACTCCGCAAGGCGCATTGACCAAAGTCCTCTTCACTCTTGGCGGCGCAGATGCGAACGAGAACGCCATCAAGTTAGCGCGTGGATATACAAAGCGTCACAAAATTCTTTCGCGTTATCGTTCGTATCATGGCGCGAGTGCAGGAGCCATGGCTGCCACAGGCGATCCGCGGCGGGTGGGTTGGGAGCCAAACTTAATGACAGGTGTGGTGCATTTCCTCGACCCGTATCGTTATCGCTCCACCTTTCATCGTACCAACCCTGATATTTCAGAAGCCGAGTTCACACAGGATTATTTGAATCATCTGGAAGAAATTATTTTATATGAAGGACCCGAGTCGATTGCGGGCATTCTTATGGAATCAGTAACCGGTACGAACGGCATCATCATCCCGCCGCAGGGATACATGCAGGGCGTGCGTGCCTTATGCGATAAATACGGCATCGTCATGATCTGTGATGAAGTCATGAGCGGATTTGGTCGCACGGGAAAAATGTTTGCCATCGAACATTGGAATGTCGTGCCCGATATGATTACCATGGCCAAAGGACTCACGTCCGCGTATGCGCCTTTGGGTGCGGTGGCGATGAAGCCTGAGATTGCAGCGGCTTTCGATGAACATGCTTTTGAAAGCGGTCTGACTTACACTTCGCATCCGATTTCATTGGCGGCGGCTGTGGCGAATATCAGCGTGATGAAAGAAGATAAACTCGTTGAACATTCCGCGGGCATGGGCGCGGTGTTGCGCAAGATGCTGGTTGATCTTGGCGAGGCACATCCATCCATCGGTGAAGTGCGTAATATTGGTTTGTTTGGGATTATTGAGCTGGTCAAAGACCGCAAGACCAAGGAACCGATGGCGCCGTGGAACGGGTCATCGCCTGAAATGGCTGCGCTGAAAAAATATTGCACCGATCACGGGCTGTTTCTTTACACCCACTGGCATACCGTGTTAATTATTCCGCCCTTGATTATTACTGAAGAAGAATTAAAAGAAGGTATGGATATTTTGGATAAGGCGTTGGAGATCACTGATAAAGCTGTGAAATAAGCAGTAGACCAGACTTCCGAAGTCTTTTTTGAGTCGTCCATGCGTGGAGGCTTTAAGAGAGACTTCAGAAGTCTTTACGCAAGAACCAGCAGACTTTGGAAGTCTTTTTTGAGTCGCCCATGCGTGGAGGCCTTAAGAAAGACTTCCGAAGTCTTTTTAAAGTTAATATAAAAATGGAATGATCCGCTTTGAAGCATGTTTGCGCAAAGGCCAGACTTTTTTGTATTGCTCAGCATAAATTTTTTCAAGATTGTTCATGCGGTTGATGATGCCCCCACAAGCGGAAACATTAATGCCAGCCCGGCCATGATCGGCACGCAATTGCAAATCCCAGACAATAAAAAAATAGAGCAAGAAGGATGGGGTAACGGATCCACCTAAAGGGACCTTCATACAATAAAACAGGATCATCATATGCCAGCTCGCCTTTGTCTCGCAGATGGTTGGCCCATGCAAGGTTTGCCCACACAGAAAGCATTGCACCGATCAAATAAATTCCAAGCCCCAGCCAGCGCAATGCCGGATTCTCATTCCACACCAAAATATTTCGTCTATCGCCAAAAGCCGATAAGATAAAAATGATCTCGAATATGTGAACATGCCAGCGTGCCATGTCAAAACGATGTTCGTGGTGAGGCTCTGGTGGCGTGATATAGGTCACCCATGCATGAAAGATTGCCTGCAATGCGACAATGATCACAAACCCAGTGCGGGCTGGGTTGGAGAAGAATCCTTCCAGATCGTCAATTCCCCATGCAAGCAGGGGCAACCCCATCAGGACAAAGGCGCGGGAGAACAACTGCCATAACGCAGACCAGATTTTGCTTTTGGAAATTTGATTGAGAGTCATTAATCTATCCAACTTGCGAAATATAAAATTACTCAGGCAGTTCAATAATAAACGTCGTGCCTTTGCCAACTTCACTTTGCGCTTCGATCGTGCCGTGATGCGCGAGTATTAATTGTTTTGCAATCGCGAGTCCGAGTCCGCTGTTGGTTCTTTCGGTGCGGGATTTATCGCCGCGCCAGAATCTATCAAAGATAAAGGGGATATCTTCCGCGGGGATGCCTGATCCTGTATCCCGAACAGCGATTCGGACTCCGTCGACAGTTGATTCTGTTTCGAGAGAAATTGTCCCGGCTTGTGGTGTGTGACGGATGGCATTGGATATTAAGTTGGATAATACCTGATTCAGGCGGTCATAGTCTGCGGTGAGTTCTTTATCAGAGTTGGTAATGTTTGATTGTAGAGAAATGCCGAGGGATGCGGCGTGAGTGGAAAAACTTGAAGTGAGATCCTCCATCAGATCGGCAAGCAGGAAGCGGGTAGGGTGAAGCGGTAACTGCCCTGCTTCCGCCAAAGAAAGAGTCTGTAAGTCATTCACGAGGCGGGCCAGCAGTTTGGTCTCATCCAATGTGTTGTTGATATTTTCAGGGTTCGGTTCATAGACACCATCGAGGATGCCTTCGAGATTGCCCTGGATGATATGCAGCGGCGTGCGCAGTTCGTGAGCGATATCGGCGGTGAGATTGCGGCGCTGCTGCTCGGCGCGTTCGAGCTCGCTGACCATTTTATTAAAGCGTTTGATCAACTCTTGAAACTGCGGTGAATTATGATCGGGGACGCGCACAGAGAGATCACCTTCGGCAACAGAGTCGATGGCGTTGAATATTTGTCCCAGTGGTTTGCCAAGGCGGGCGTATAAAGTGAAGATAGAAATGATTGCTAGCAAAATAATTGCGAACGGCGCGCCGCATACGAGCAGCCAAATATTTCTAACTCCCGAATATTCTGAAAAGATCAGATAAAGAACAGCGGCAGTGCCTCCAATAAAAAGCGAGATGACGCTGAAGAAGAAAAATGCAAATGGGAAGAATCGACGACCACCGCGCCAGCGGCGGGATGGGGGAGAGTTATCGGAATGTTCGTGTGTGTGATTAGCCATGATTAAGTGTTGTAGATCAAAAGTTGTTAGTTTTCAATGAAACGATAGCCGATGCCATAGACAGTTTCAATGGCGAGGCTGTTTGATTCGGCTTCAAGTTTTTTGCGGAGATTCTTGATGTGTGAATCTACGCTGCGATCTATGCTGGATGCAGCTCCGTGCAGGTCTTCGAGCAGTTGCTCACGGGTAAGGGTTTGCCCGGGACGGTTTGCAAGGATGACAAGCAATTTGAATTCGTGCGGCGTAAGTTTGATGGGATTGCCATTGAATGTGACTGAATATTTTTCTGTGTCTATTTCGAGTGCGCCAATGCGAATGATGGTTGGTAATTTAATATCTCCGCGTGTTCTGCGAAGAAGCGCACGCACACGGGCGACGAGCGCGCGCGGAGAGAACGGTTTGGTGATGTAATCATCCGCGCCGATCTCAAGGCCTGTGATCTGATCCACTTCTTCGGCGAGGGCGGTCAGCATGATGATCGGCACGTCGCTTTCACGGCGCAGGATCTTGCAGACTTCACGTCCGTCGATGTTGGGGAGCATAAGGTCGAGGATAATCAGATCAGGCTTTTCGCGGCGGGCCGTTGTCAGCGCGGATTGACCGTCTGCGGCGGTGAGGACGCGATAGCCGTTCTTTTCAAGGTAATCACGCGCGAGGCGGGCGATCTTGGGTTCGTCATCTACGACGAGGATCAGTTCGGTCATGAGGGAAGAAGTATGAAGGATGAAAGATGAATTATGAAGGATAAATACTTTGCGTGAGAAATGAAACGTGAAATATGAAACGTGATGAGAAACGAGTAATGAGTCGGCTTTTATTACTTATTACTTATTACTTATTACTTATTACTTATTACTTATTACTTATTACTTATTACCCATTTCTCTTTTCTCTATTAACCTTTAATCACTTCGATCACAACTTTGCCTTTGGTGTGTCCGTTTTCGACATGGCGATGCGCTGCGACAATCTGGCTGAGGGGATAGGCTTTTTCGATCACAGGTTTTAATTTCCCTTCTTCAAAAAGCTGACGGAAAAGATCCATGTCTTTGTCATTGGGGTTTGCAAGATGCATTTTTATGCGTTCATCGCGGGTTAACATGCTGAGAAGAAGTTGCGTTAATTGAAATCTGGCTTTCAATGGGTTTTCTGTAATGTAGATGCCTGTTTCAGTTAAAGAAGGCTTGCAACTGTAATATGTCCTCCAGCCGACGGCATCTAAAATAACATCATACTTTTTGCCGTTTTTGGTGAAATCCTCTTTGGTGTAATCGATCATATGGTCTGCCCCAAGTTTTTTCACCCAGACAAGATTGGGCGTGCTGCATACAGCAGTGACTTCTGTTTCATAATACTTGGCAAGTTGAACAGCGAAATGCCCAATACCGCCCGATGCGCCATAGATCAAAACTTTTTGTCCCTTTTTGATTTGGGCGATATCTCTTAATGCCTGAAGCGCTGTCAATGCGGCGCATGGTATGGCGGCTGCTTCCTGAAAGGTGGCGTTCTTCGGCATCAGAGTTATTCGGTCTTCACGCACGCGTACATATTCCGCATGTGACCCAACACAACTTCCGAAGACACGGTCACCAGCCTTGAATCTGGTCACGTTTTTGCCAACGGATTCAACTGTCCCTGCAACATCTATGCCCAGGATTTGCTGTTTGGGCTTTAGAAAGCCATTACTTGATCGGGTAGGCAGAAATCCTTTTCTCAATAGATAATCATACGGGTTGACTGATGCACTGTGTACTTTTATTAATACTCTGTCTTCATCACCATCTTGAATCGATGGCTGGTCAACATCTTCTATTTTCAAGACTTCGGGGCGACCATACGATCTGTAAACTGCGGCTTTCATAAGGGCATTCTCCTGTAAGGTGATTTTATGTTTGCCAGCCCAATCCTGTATGCAGGGTTGGGCTGACGTTTACAAATTATTCTTTTTTATCGCCTTCGTTGCCTTCTTCGGCGGGCGTTTCACCGTGAGCGCGTTTGTGCCACTCATTGAACTTTGGGGGAAGTCCGCCTTCCCAGTCTTTGCCCCAGTGACCGTGATGTCCGTGGCGGCCCCAGCCGTGTCTCATGCCGCGGAAGAAGATCATCTTCATGAAGCCGAAGAACAGGAAGAGGAAGAAGATCGAGCCGCAGATGCCGAAGGGCACAAAGCCAAAGTGATGGCGACCGTACATCATGGGGTTGCCGTAGCCATAGCCGTGACCGTACATCATGGGCGGCACGGGTGCGGACTGTCCGCTTTCGGCGGCTTGCGCGATGGCGGTTGCTACTGCTGGAGCTTCTGAGATTCCTTGTGCCACACCGGCTTTGTAAGCCATGAATCCGCCGCCGATGAATAGAGCAGTAAGGAGCAGAAAACCGATAACTCTAAAAACAATGAAAGGACCTTTACGAGACATTTTTACCTCCATTTGGTAATTGATTTTGTTTGTTCTTTCGCCCTAAATTTATCAATCCATTGTGGAGGAATTGTGGATGAGCACGGGAGGGTTTGTGGAGGTCGTATAAGAGGAATGTCAGAGGATTGTAACTTTTCACTCCTTTGTGCATCTGATACAATGCGGGGCGGTAATAATCAGAGACAAAACATCGTCCTGTTTATGGTTGGAAAAATAACATAGAGTCGGGTGATCTTCACCCTATAGGAAAATACAATGTCTGCTAATGGTACTGAAAAACATGTGAAAGTTTTGGTCTTAGGGGCTGGCCCCGCCGGATTGTCTGCTGCTTTGTATGCGGCACGCGCTGAATTGGAGCCGGTGGTTTTAACCGGAATGCAGTTGGGCGGTCAGGCCGCGTTGACGCATGTCATTGAGAATTATCCCGGCTTCCCAACCGGCGTGGGTGGGGCGGAGTTGGGCGAGCTGTTTCAGAAACAGGCTGAGCACTTCGGTGCAAAAGTCGAGTTTGATATGGCGCATGAAGTGGACTTGTCACAGCGCCCGTATAAGGTCACAACGGACAGCGGCCAATATAAAGCTGACACATTGATCCTCACCACAGGTGCCAACCCGACTCATCTTAATATCCCAGGTGAAGTTGAATTAACAGGCCGTGGTGTTTCATACTGTGCCACTTGCGATGGTTGGTTCTTCAAGGATAAGAAAGTAGTGATCGTGGGCGGCGGTGATAGTGCCATCGAAGAAGGTCTCTTTATCACACGCTATGCTTCCTCTGTGACGATTATCCATCGCCGTGATGAATTGCGCGCCAGTCCTGTTTTGCAGAAGCGTGCGAAGGAACATCCCAAGATGAATTTCATTTGGGATACCATCGTGACTGAAGTTGTCGGTTCTGACAAACTTGAAACCTTGAAGTTAAAGAATGTAAAGACAGGCGCTGAATCCACTTTTGATACGGATGGTTTGTTCATCTTTATTGGTCATGTGCCAAACACACAGATGTTTAAAGGTCAGTTGGAAATGACCGACCTTGGATATGTGGTTGTGAATGACAAAATGGAAACCAGTGTGGAAGGTGTGTATGCGGCTGGTGAGATCGCTGATCCGCATTTCCGACAGGTGATCACATCCGCAGGGATGGGCGCAGCAGCAGCCATACAGGCGACTCGCTTCCTCGAAGCCGAAACAGCCTAACGTTAAAAAAAGAAACGAGAGAAGGACTCCTGTGCCGAATCGGCGAAATGGAGTCCTTCTTTTTGTCCGACCTGGCTGTCTTGTGTGTCTAAAGATGTGACATTTTGTACTTTTGGTCTAAGATACTTTCGGATAGAATTAACCAAAACTTACGGCGTTGAAACGCCGATCACTATTTGGAGGAACGATGAAGAAAATTTCCATTGTCGGCGCTGGGAATACCGGCGCAACCGCTGCTCACTGGCTCGCTGAACGCGAACTCGCGAACGTTGTCTTGTTGGATGTGGTGGAGGGAATGCCGCAAGGCAAGAGTCTCGACCTGTTGGAAGCCATGCCCATTATCGGTAAGGATGCAAAAGTGATCGGTACAAATGATTACGCCGATACCAAAGGCTCCGATATCATCATTATTACAGCCGGAATTGCGCGCAAGCCTGGCATGAGCCGTGATGATTTGTTGAAGACTAACGCGGAAATTGTTGGTAAAGCCGCTGTGGAAACATTGAAGCATTCACCGGATGCCATTTTTATTGTGTTGACCAATCCGCTGGATACGATGGCTTATCTCACAATGAAGATGACCAAACTGCCGCGTGCGCGTGTCATCGGTCAGGCTGGTATTTTAGACCTCGGCTCGCATGCGCGCTTTCGTTGCGATGGAAGCCGGCGTGAGTGTTGAAAAATGTAAATTGTTATGTGCTCGGCGGGCACGGCGATGAGATGGTGCCATTGACCCGTCACTCCAATATTGCCGGTATTCCTCTGCACGAGTATTTCCCTGCCGACAAACTTGAAGCGATCGTCAACCGTACACGCAAGGGCGGCGGTGAGATCGTGAATTTGCTCAAGACCGGTTCGGCTTATTACGCGCCTTCAATGGCCTGTGTACAAATGGCTGAAGCGATCTTGAAGGACAAGAAGTTAATCGTGCCTTGCGCCACTCACATGGAAGGCGAGTATGGCTTGAAAGATATGTACTTCGGTGTGCCTGTCATGTTGGGCGCCGGCGGCATGGAGAAGATCATTGAATATAAATTCGATGATGCAGGAGAAAGCCATGTTTGAGAAGTCTGCTGCGTCAGTGAAAGAGACGCATGAGGCTCTCAAGAGTGTAGTGACGTTATAAACGCCTGTCAAAAGTCGAAGGTCAAAGGTCGTAAGACAGGCCTTCGACTTTTGGCTTTAGACGATCAAATGTGCAAATTAATTCTCAAACAAAAAAGGAATAAGCCATGATCCTGCATGAACAAATTTCAGCTCAATTGCCCGCCTGGCGCGAGCGCATTAAGTCTCTTGCAAAAGAACACGCTGATGTAAAAGTGGATGATGTGACCATTGGTCAGATCGTTGGCGGTATGCGTGATATTAAATCCCTGCTCTCAGATGTTTCATTTGTTGATCCTGCAGAAGGGATTCGTTTTCGTGGTTTGTCGATCCCTGAATTGTTGAAGGCTTTGCCCAAAGCTCGCGGCGGTAAGATGCCGTTGGTGGGTGGTTTGTACTATTTGTTAATGATCGGCACAGTGCCGACCAAGGATCAGGCGCAGGAAGTGGAAGCCGAATGGGCCAAGCGCGCGATTGTTCCCGATTATGTTTACAAAATGCTCAAGACCATGCCCAAAGAGACTCACCCGATGACTCTTTTTTCTCAGGCTGTTCTTGCCTTGCAGAATGGCTCAGTCTTTGCGAGTAAATATCACAGCATGAAAAAGGATGTTTACTGGGAAGCCGCGTTGGAAGATAGTCTTGATCTGACCGCGAAACTGCCCGTGATTGCTGCGTATATTTATCGCATGAAATATTTTGGCGAATCATCCAAGCCGAAATACAATCCTAAATTGGATTACGGTGCAAACTTTTCCAAGATGATGAAAGTTTCAGACAAGAAGGGCTATTCTGAACTTGCCCGCTTGTATTTCATTTTGCATAGCGATCATGAAGCTGGAAATGTCTCGGCTCATACCATGCACCTCGTTGGATCAGCCTTCCGACCCATACCTTTCCTTCTCCGCCTCGCTTAACGGTCTCGCTGGACCTTTACATGGTCTGGCAAATCAAGAGTGTCTTGGCTGGTTGCTGGAAGTCCACAAGAAATTTGGCGGTGTCCCTTCACGCGACGATCTATATAAATTTGCATGGGACACCCTGAATGGCGGGCATGTCATCCCCGGTTATGGTCATGCTGTTTTGCGTGTGCCAGATCCACGCTATATGGCGCAAATGGAATTTGCAAAGAAGCGTTTCCCTGATGATGAGTTGTTACGCCTCGCAGACATGGTCTTTGATGTAGTGCCTGCCGTGCTTAAAGAACAGGGCAAAGCCAAGAATCCTGCCCCCAATGTGGATGCGATCTCAGGTACTTTGCAGTATTACTATGGCGTACGTGATTTTGATTTCTATACCGTATTATTCGGTGTAGGCCGCGCCCTTGGCGTGACAGCCAATTACGTTTGGGCCCGCGCCCTGGGACAGCCCATTGAGCGCCCCAAATCATTGACCACCAAGATGCTGGAAGATGTGGTGGCGAAGGCAAGTCAGCCTGCGTAAGTAATAAGTAGTTAAGTAGTAAATAGTAATTAGTTTTCAGTAAAAGAGGCTCCGAGAAATTTTCTCTGGAGCCTCTTTTATTATGCCTGAAATCTATCGATCAAAATGCGAAGTCGAAAACATTTTCTTTGAGGTAGTCATACCGTCCGCTGGCGCCGGCGTGACCTGCGCTGAAATTCGTTTGCAACAATACCAGATTGTCGCCTTTTTTGATGTCTCGTAAACGCGCCATGAACTTGGCTGGCTCCCAATACGCCACCCGTGGATCATTGAAGCCTGTGGTTAAGAGCAGGTCTGGGTATTCAACAGGACGGATATTATCGTACGGAGAGTACGAGAGCATATATTCAAAGTCTTCTTTATTTTCGGGATTGCCCCATTGATCGTATTCGAGAGTGGTGAGCGGAATGGTCGGATCGCTCATGCTGGTGATCACATCCAAAAATGGGACTTTGCAAATGACTGCCCCGAATAATTCAGGACGCATGATCATGCACGCCCCGACTAAAAGTCCGCCTGCAGAGCCGCCGATGATGCCGATCTTTTTTGAAGATGAAAAGCCTTCGTTTATCAGATGTTCGGTGCAGGCAATAAAATCTGTAAATGAATTTTTCTTGTAATATAGTTTGCCTTCATCGTACCATTCGCGCCCCATTTCAGAACCACCGCGGACATGCCCGATGGCGAAGATAAATCCGCGATCAAGCAAGCTTAGAATATTGGTGTTGAAGGAAGCCTCACTGCTTGCGCCGTAGGCTCCGTAGCCATAAAGCAGAACGGGATTTTTGCCATCTTTTTTCAGTCCCTTTTTATAGGCCATGGACATGGGAATCTTTTTGCCGTCGGATGCGGTGACGAAAACATACTCGGTGACATATTGCGTCTTTTCGTACCTGCCGGGGACCTCGTCTCCTCTTTGAGTACAGTCCATTCGCCTGTATCCATGTTGAAACTGACAACTGACATGGGAGTGGTCAACGAAGAATATCGAAAGCGCATCTGGTTGGTGCGGAATTCAAAATTGGCGTCAACGAATACTTCGTAGGTTGGATCGGGGAAGGCTACATAGCGGAGATTGCTGACGCCGTCCGTATGACTAACGCGGAGCTGGCGCAGTCCGTTTTTGCGTTCGTGCAGGACGATGTGATTTTCAAAGACATCCACGTGCTCGATCAAAACGTCTGCGCGGTTGCCGAGGATCTCTTGCCAGTTTTCCATGCCGGGCGCGGAGACTGGTGTTTTCATCAGTCTGAAATTACGGGCGTTGTCATTCGTAATGATAAGGAAGGAATCGCCCAGGTGGGTTGCATAATATTCAAGGCCGGGTTTACGCGGTTGCAGCACTTTTAACTCCGCGTCGGGTTTGTCTGCGGCGAGGAAGCGCATCTCCTGCGAGAGTGTGTTGTAGTGATAGATCATGATGTATTGCTGGCTGCGCGTTTTGAACAGGGTCAGGGAGAAAGTCTCATCTGTTTCGTGGAAGAGTAGTTCATCTTCTGAAGAGTTGGTGCCAAGCGTATGCCGAAAGAGTTGATAAGCCCGATGATAGGCATCCAGCGATAGATAATATAAAGTTTCGCTGTCTTCGGCCCATTCCGCGCCGACTGTAAAATAGACGCTGCCGTGTGTTCTGTTGATTGTTTCGGGATAGAGTGAGCCGTCATTTAAGTTCTTGATGTAGATCGTATAAACTTCCGCACCTTCAAGGTCCATGGAGTAGGCGAGCTTTGTTTCATCAGGACTGATGCTGAAGGCGCTGACACTGCAAAATTCATGGCCTTGTGCCAGTTGATTTTGGTCAAGCAAAATTTCCTCGGGCGCTTCGAGTGTATCTTTTTTACGGCAATAGACGGGATATTGTTTGTCGGCTTCCGTGCGTGTGTAATAAAAATAATTTCTGATCTTTTCCGGTGCGCTGCTATCGACTTCTTTTATCCGCCCTTTCATTTCCTGAAACAATGTGTCCTCCAAAGGCTGAATGTGCTTCAGCGCTTCCTCGAGGTATTGATTTTCAGCCTGTAAATATTCGACCACTTGCGGGTCTTCACGTTCCCTCATCCAGTAGTATTCGTCGATGCGTGTGATGCCGTGCTGAATGATCTTGTGGTCCCTTTTTGGAGCGGATTGAGTTTTTTGCATTTTATTCCTAAGGCCTTGCTGAATACTAATAAAAACGGATTTGGAAGCGGATAAACGAATGTGGCTAACGGTAATCTTTTGACGACATATCTGTAACGTTGATCAACTGACTATCAAGGCGGATGTAGATGTCACTGTTGAGGAGTTCGTATTCGGCGTTGTTGCGCATGAAGGCGGCGAGCGGAGCAAAATTATCAGCGATGACATCGGGGCGGAGTTGGCTGATGCTGTATTCGTAGATCCATTTGTTGTGACCGGGGTAGAACTCGCCGTGACCTGCGCTTTTGGCGACGATGGGGTCATTCAAGCCGAGCAGGTCAATGGTGGTGCGTTCGGAGTAGTATGGAATTTGCCCCGCGGCGTGGACGGCGATGACTGCTTCAGGGGCGGTGTTCTTTGCGATGTGCAGCGCGAGTTTCACGCGGCGGATGTCCGCTTTGAGCAGGGGTGCGTTGTCTATCGAATAGCCGAACCACGGTTCGCCGCTAATGAGCAGGAGAATCATCAACGCGAGGGGGATGGCAGGATTCGCTTTGGAAGTGGCGAATGCCGTTTGGGGCCGGGCAGTTTTCAGGTCGGTCAAGATGCGGCTCGTCATCCAACTAAATAAGATGATGAGGGCGGGCATCCCCTGGGTAATGAAACGATTCGCGGCGTTCGTTTCGGGTTCGGCGTAGTCGCCGCCGACGTAAATCGAGTAAGCGCATTGGGCGAGGAAGATGCCGAGTAGTAAAAGTGCTTCGCGGCTGCGTTGTGATCTATAGAAAAAAATGCCTGCGAGTGAGAAAAGTAAAAGGGCGAGAAAATCGCGTGCAGCGAATTCGATAAGGACGAGGAGTCCGCGGCGGAGGCGATCGAAGATGCTGAAGCCGGTTACTTTTTGATAATAGGTGATCGGGAGGAGTTCGCCGAAGTATGTTTTTTGAAAATAGAAGATGATAAAGATCGTGCCAAAGATCGCGATGACCGGAAGCGCTGCGCTGCGTTTGTCTTTTGCGAAAAGATAAGCCGCGATCAATACGGCGGCGATGGCTGCGTCAATGCGGACGATGATCGCGAGTGCGAGAAGAACGCTGATGAAAAAATTTTTATGGTCTGAGATGGCGAGTAAAATTGCGAGGTCAATTAATAAAGTGAGCAGACCCACTTCCATGCCGCGCAGTGACCAGAAGACGAGCGGAAAATAAAATGCGGTGATGAATGCGGCGAGCATAGGCGCGTGATTTGAATCGGGAAATAATTTTTGCGCGATCTGATGCACAACATAAATATTCGCAAGCAGGATCACAAGCGAGGTGAGCATAACGGCCAGTGAAATTTTTGATGCGGCGAAGGGAAAGAGATGCAGGAACGCCATGTAGAGCGTCCAGCCGAGATTGGTGAAACCCTCCACGGGCGGCTGGCCGATATTCCAGACCAGTCCGTGGCCTTGCGCGAGGTTGCGTGCATAGCGCATGGAGATCATGGCGTCATCTACGAGGGTGAAGTAGCGCTCTCCTTTAATATCAAAAAAGAGGTGCCGATGATGAAGCCCAGGTAGGCAAGCGCGGAGAGGATGAGGATGATCTGAAGCGGGGAACGTTTAGTCATAAGTGTTGGGATTATATCTTACGCTTTGGGCGGCTTGCGGGGGTAAATTTGAGGGGCGACGGAATGGACTTTCATTTACCACGAAGGCACAAAGACACAGAGACTCAAAGGTTTCTTGCCTTCGCGCCTTGCCTTTCGGTTAGCTCTTCATTTGCGGCGAAATTTCTTTAGCTTTTCATTGCAGATAAATAATTTTCATGAAGACTGGTCATGTGATGCTCCACGTGCCCAACTAAAATATAGATCAAGGCGCGCGCGCTGAACGTGTATCCGCTGGCGGTGCCGCGCTGATCGATGGCGGTTTCGCTCATGTTTTTGATGGCGAGAATATTTGCGCGGCGCAGGTGTTCAAACTCTGCGAGCAATTCACCGAGCGGGCGATCATCGAAGCTGGCTTCACGCACATAATCATCCTGCTCAAAACCGGGCAGCGGAGTTTTGTCATTGCGCGAGATGCACAGTAAACGATAAGAGAAAATGCGTTCCACATCGTTAAGATGCCCTACTAATTCCTTGATCGACCATTCGGCCGGGCCAAATTTAAAACGGGCCTGTTCGTCGGTGAATTTTCCGAGCGCGGCGTTCAGTTCATCAATTTGTTTTGGCAGGGCGGCGAGCACATCTCTGCGGGCGGTGGCTGGCCCAACATAGGCGCCATAATAGGGAGCATATTCTTCAGGGGCTGGAGGAGTGAGTTTCATTTTTCTTTTAGGGGCTTTCCTAGTTTTCCGAAGAATTATAACGTAAGGAAAACTTCTCAATCGCTGTATAATATGTCTGACATTAGGAGTTTTACATGACTATGACACTCGACACAAAACCTGCGACTATTCACAGCGACCGGAATCCGATTCTTCCTCTGGACCTCGGACCTGTGGAAGACACCAAAGTGAATCGCTCTGCCATTGAGCGGCGTGCCGCCACACTTCCAACCCGGCGCTCAGTCAAAAAAGAATGGCAGGCTGCGTGGCTGTTACAGGCCGTACAAAATATAGATCTGACCACACTCTCAGGCGACGACACCGAAGGGACAGTCCGCCGGCTGTGTGTGAAAGCACGTCAACCGATCCGCGCGGATTTGCTGAAAGACCTCGGCCTGGCGGATAAACACTTCACGACCGGCGCGGTTTGCGTTTATCACGGATTTGTATCTACAGCGGTTGAATGCTTTGCAGGGCACAGGCATTCCCGTGGCGGCGGTTTCGACCGGCTTTCCGGCGGGATTAAATCCGTTCAAACAAAAAATCGAAGAGATCGAAGCCTCGGTCAAAGCGGGTGCTTCTGAAATTGATATTGTCATCTCGCGTCAACTCGTGCTGACTCAAAACTGGCAGGCGCTGTACGATGAAGTGAAAGCCTTCCGTGAAGCCTGCGGACCTGCGCACATGAAGACCATTTTAGCAACAGGTGAACTCGGTACATTGAAGAACGTAATGCGTGCCAGTTTTATCTGTATGCAAGCCGGTGCAGACTTTATCAAAACATCCACCGGCAAAGAGCCGACTAACGCCACGCTGCCTGTCAGCCTGGTGATGACGCGCGCCATCCGCGCTTATTATGAATCCACGGGTTATAAAGTGGGATTCAAACCCGCCGGTGGAATTCGCACCGCGAAACAATCGCTTGATTGGCTGATCCTGATGAAGGAAGAACTCGGCGAAGAATGGATGCGCCCGAATTTATTCCGTATTGGCGCTTCGGCTTTGCTGAACGATATCGAACGTCAACTTGAACACTTTGCCTATGGGCGGTACGCGTCCATGCAATATCAAACACTGGGTTAAGAAAGAATATCCTATGCCTATTTCATCAGACCACAAAGAACTATTCCGCAACACCACGACAGACGATAAGCTAAATCTTTTCCAGTTATTGGTGGGAACCAGCGAATTGAATGTCAGCCTGACATTGGCTTTAATGAAGATCATTCATCGCGACTTAAAGAATAACGAAAATGATGACCGCTCTGTTTATAAGCGCTATGCTGAGACGATTGAGTCTCTGCGTTATCACATGCTCGATACGCTCCAACTCGCTGTGGCAACCTGGAAGAATCATCAGTCCACGGCTACGACACCGGCGGAGTGGTTTCATGATGATGGAAGTTCCAAGGAAACAAAATGACAATCCCTGAAATTCTCGAAACCCTTGATTACGGCGTTGCGCCTGAAACTTCAAAGCCTGCTTTGGATTGGATCGCTGCGCATGATGGGAAATTTCAACTCTTTATCAACAACGAATGGCGTGACCCTTCTTCGAAGGAATGGTTCGATTCAATAAATCCGGCGACGGCCAAAAAATTAGGTGACATTGCTCAGGCCAGTGATGCCGATGTGCAGGACGCGGTCAAGGCGGCGAGAAAAGCCTTTCGAAGCTGGTGCCAGTTATCAGGTCACGCGCGAGCGCGGTATTTGTATGCGATTGCGCGTCAGCTTCAAAAACATTCGCGTCTGTTTGCTGTCCTCGAAACACTTGATAACGGCAAGCCGATCCGCGAGACGCGCGATATTGACATTCCGCTTGTGGCCCGCCATTTTTATCATCACGCGGGTTGGGCGCAGATCATGTCCACTGAGCTGCGCGGATACGAACCGCTCGGCGTGGTGGGGCAGATCATCCCGTGGAATTTTCCGCTGTTGATGCTGGCGTGGAAGATCGCGCCCGCGCTGGCGATGGGCAACACGGTGGTCTTGAAGCCCGCTGAATTTACGTCGTTGACTGCGCTGTTGTTTGCGGAAATTTGTGAAAAGATTTTGCCGCCCGGTGTTGTGAATATTATTACCGGTGACGGAAGAACCGGCGCGGCGCTGGTCAACGCGGATGTGGATAAGATCGCGTTCACCGGCTCGACCGATGTGGGACGCATCATTCGTAAGGCGACGGCTGGTACGGCGAAAAAATTATCGCTTGAGCTGGGAGGAAAATCTCCATTCATCGTCTTCGACGATGCTGATCTGGATTCGGCAGTTGAAGGTGTAGTGGATGCGATCTGGTTCAATCAAGGACAGGTCTGCTGTGCGGGGTCGCGTTTGCTGGTGCAGGAAGGCGTGGCTGAAAAGATGTATCGCAAGTTGAAGGCTCGCATGGAAAAATTGCGGGTGGGGGATCCGCTTGATAAATCGGTGGACATTGGCGCGATCGTTGCGCCTGTGCAATTGCAAAGAATCGAATCGCTTGTGCAGCAGGGAATTGCTGAAGGCGCGCACATGTGGCAGCCTTCATGGTCTTGTCCGATGGAAGGCTATTATTACCCGCCGACTTTGTTTACAAATGTTGCGCCAGCTTCGACGATTGCGCAAGTGGAAATCTTCGGGCCGGTATTGGCCGCGATGACATTTAGAACGCCAGAAGAAGCTGTGAAACTGGCGAATAACATCCGCTTTGGTTTGGCTGCGTCCATTTGGAGCGAGGACATTAATCTCGCGTTGGATATTGCAACACAAGTCAAAGCCGGGACGATCTGGATCAACTCGACGAATTTATTCGATGCCGCTTCTGGTTTTGGCGGCTATCGTGAATCAGGTTTTGGAAGAGAAGGCGGGAAGGAAGGCTTGTTTGAATACGTTAAAAAGTCAAACGTCGAAAGTCAAAAGTCTGAGGTTTCAAAAGTCAAAAAGACGAAGGCAAAATTAAAAGACACCCGACCTTTGACCTTTGACCTTCGACCCGCTATTGATCGTACAGCAAAATTATTCATCAACGGAAAACAAGCCCGCCCCGATAGCGGATATTCCATCGAAGTGAAAGATGCAAATGGGACTGTGATCGGTGAGGTGGGACAAGGCTCTCGCAAGGATATTCGTAATGCGGTCGAGGCTGCCCGTGGCGCCGTGGACAAGTGGTCAAAGTCCACTGGGCATGGCAAGGCGCAGATTTTGTATTATCTCGGTGAGAATCTTGCCGCGCGCGCAGATGAGTTTGCGAAGCGCATCAGCCAGCAAACAGGCGCGGATGCAGAATCAGCCATGGGTGAAGTGGAAGCGAGTATTGAATCCCTGTTTACGGCCGCTGCCTGGGCGGACAAATATGATGGGGCGGTGCATAATACTCCGATCCGCAATGTGACGTTGGCTGTGCCCGAGGCAATTGGTGTGATGGGAATTCTGCTGCCCGATGATCATTCATTGCTGGCCTTGTGCAGGTTGGCCGCGTCTGCGTTGGCGATGGGCAACGCGCTGGTGATCGTCCCTTCGCCGATTGCGCCGCTGACCGCCACCGACTTTTATCAGGTGCTCGAAACTTCTGATGTGCCGGCCGGGACGTTTAACATCGTGACCGGTGATCGTGATGAACTGGCGAAGACTCTCGCTGAACACGATGATGTGGATGTGGTCTGGTACGCCGGCTCAGCCGATGGACAGAAGTCTGTGCAAACGGCTTCGGCCAATAACATGAAGCAGACCTGGGTGATGCCTGTCAGTGGTGACTTGCCTGAGATGGATGAGATCTTGCGTCACGCGACTCAGGTGAAGAATATTTGGGTTCCGTATGGGGGATGAGGCGTGATGAGTGAAAAGTGAGAAGTGAGAAGGGCTTTGAGGATGGTGGTCTCAAGGCTCTTTTTTTATTATTTTTGGATTGTACGCAATGCGAATATGGCTTAATACCTTGTCGCACTGCTTTGTGTAAAATGGAGGGGATTTCTCCCAGTTCTTTGAAAATTCGGCAATTGCAATCAATTGCTCATCTTGCCATGTATAAGATATAAGTCTTCGCACCCTTTTTTCTGAAGCGTAAACTCGTAGAACAATACTCAATGGAAAACCTGGTAGTCCAAATTCTCCATTAATATCTTTTCGCCTAATTAGCTTTCGCTTTAGTCGGTTTATAGCGCTTTTTATAACTCCGGTTAAATTTATCTCTGTAATTTCTTTTGAAACATCTAAAACTATATGCGCCTCTAGCCTTCTAAAGGCTTTTAGACTTGTGTTTTAAATAAGATAACTTTGTAATGTAATCGAGGAATAAAATTGTTTCTTTGTATCATTTCCTGACGAAAATTTCTTTTCCGAATTTCCCAATTAGTTTTGAATGAACTTCTTAATGTGTATATTCTGAAATTTAATTTCGACGCGTTATACCATAACAGCGAAGATTCAAATAGTTTGGGCGCTATCTCAGTAAATATTTTTTCGTTTTCAATGGCTTCTCTTAATAGTTTTCCGTTTATTACTGCTAGTGGCTGCACAGGTTTGTTGCAATCTATATTTACTAGAAATCTGTCAAAGTTTTTGCCGCCAAAATAGTAAGCTGCCCACGCTACTTGTAGTGATTCGAGTTGATGAACACCTCTGTGTGAAGTATCTATCTTTATGTTTATATTCAATTGTTGTTTGTTTTGTCCGCTTTCAATAAAGGAAATAATTTTTGAACCGTTATGACTTGCAAAACCGCTGGTGAGTAAGAATTTAATTCCAAGTGGCAGATTTTCAACACCTGACTTTTCTATGTAGGTTTGGTTATTAATAATAAAAATTAATAGTGCGGCAATTATTGAGCTGCAAGTGTCGAATAAGCTATCGAGAAGTTGTACTAAATCTGGTGCGTAAATCTCCTTTTCTTCTTTTATGTCAATATAGCGTATATCGTTTACACCATACTCAATTCCTCCATGGGAAATTGAGTTTCGAACGACGGAGTCAAATCCGTTTGTAAGGCTTAGATATCCTAGCTCAATCAATTTTTTAGTTCTTTGCGATAGAGCAAGTGATAGATAATTGCGGTTTGGCTTTCTAAGATGCCTAGTGGAATTTTGACTAGGTGGTTATATACTTGCTCGCAATATTTGATGTATTCAGGATGCCAAATATTTTCAAATGCCTGAATGCCACTGGTGAATCCATAGTAATTTTTTCCCTTCTTTAATCTGTCTGCTGGAACTAGGTCGAAGAAACGCAAAAATTGCTCTGCTGATATATTCCTCTTGATTTTTTAGTACGTCCAGAGTTCCCTGAGTATCTAGGCTTAAGATTGTTAAAATTTCATCAATAGCATGTGGATTTGTGTAACTAAAAGGAGCTTCAGTGGCGAAAATATATAAAGAGTTATGCCAACTATTGCTTGAAGGTTTTGATGTTAGCCAGTTTGAAAATTTCTCGCAAACAATATCAGCTTTGTGTTGACGTAATTGTTTAGCCAAAGAATGTTTCTTTATAAATTCATTCAGTGTTTCTTTTTCCATTACTTGTTTGTCCCAGAAATAAGCATGTTTTTCCCCCTTGTGTTTCGATGAGGCATTATACCGCCACAATCTCAGCTCCATCTTCCATATATTCCCTAATCTCAACTCAATGCTAAAATACTGTTCATGACAGAACCGACCGACCTTCCCGTTTTACCGTTTGAATCGAAAAAGAAATTTGCAGACTGGCTGGCGAAACAGCATGACAAGTCTGCGGGGGTGTGGATGAAGCTTGCCAAGAAAGGAGCGGGGATTCCTTCAGTCACATATCACGAGGCTTTGGACGTGGCTTTGTGTTATGGCTGGATCGACGGTCAGAAGCTGAGTTTTGACGAAAAATATTTTCTACAGAGATTCACTCCGCGCAGAGCGAAGAGTATCTGGTCAAAGATCAATACTGAGAAAGTGGCGAATCTGATCGCGAGTGGCGAGATGAAACCGTCAGGGTTGAAAGCGGTTGAAGCGGCGAAACAGGATGGACGTTGGGATGCCGCGTATGCATCGTCAAAGAATATTTCCGTGCCCGCAGATTTTCAGTCCGCGTTGGAGGGGAACAGGAAGGCGAAATCCTTTTTTGAATCCCTGACGAGCGGGAGACGCTATTCGTTTTTATTTAGAATTGAAACGGCGAAGAAAGCCGAGACGCGCGAGAAACGCATCCGCCAGTTTGTGGAAATGTTGGAAAGAGGGGAGACGTTTTAATGCAATGGGACTAGATCGGTATTTTTAGCGCGAGGCCGATGTTCCAAAGAATGATCGCGGCCAGTAATTCCGCGCCGCACATCCAAAGATCGCGCACCGCGTTATCCCATTCTCTTTTTGCATAGGCGAACGACGGCGCGTTTTTATCGTAAACAACATCAATTGATTCGCCTGATTTATATCGATACATTTTGAAGTTGCTGCTATCGACGATCTCAAAAATATACTCTTTATCATCCGGAGTCCGAAAAAAGATTTGTGGGTAGTTGACCTTGCCCAGGAATGATGTCATCAACCCGCCGGTTGGACCACCGTCCAGATGGACCAGACCTGTCGTGGGCACCCCGTTTTGTTTAATGTTTCGCATCCGCAAAAGCTGGGGGATGGCAGGAATCCCGGTCGCCAAACTGAGCAGGAATAATAAGGTGGCAAAAGCATAAGGCATGGGAAATTTCCTCCGTGAGAATAAATTGTATCCATAATATAACAGGTCTTTCATCGCATCTTCCCGTTTGGATTATACTGAAATGAAGATTTTACCCAACTCAAAAAGGAAACCGCCATGAGCACCCGTTATAAAATACGTCAAAACCTGATCTCCATCGGAGATGATTTCTGGATCGAAAATGAAGAAGGCAAAAAGGTCTACAAAGTAGATGGCAAAGTGCTGCGCATCCGCAAGACGCTTGTGCTGGAAGATGCCAAGGGGAAAAAACTTGCTCAAATTCAAGAACGCCTGTTGACCATCAAAGATACGATGGTCATTGAAGATGCAGATGGCAAGGACTTGGCCGTTATTAAAAAGGCGCTCATCGCTCCGCTGCGTGACAAATGGGATGTGAAAGTTAAGAACGGTTCTGATCTCGTTGTGCAGGGCAATATCCTCGACCATGAATACACGGTCAAGCAGGGACGCGATAAAGTTGCCGAAATTTCAAAGAAATGGTTCAGCATCACAGATACCTACGGCGTGGAAGTCAGATCCGGCCAGAATGACATTTTGATTCTGGCTGTGGCAGTTGCCGTTGATATGATGGCACACGGTGATGATAAGAAAAAGAAGAAGAAGGACGGAAAAGAAAAAGAGGACAGATAGAAATAAAAAACTCCTCCGAAGCATTTGGCTTCGGAGTTTTTTTATTAATTCTAGTTCTTACTGATCGGGTGGATCAACATGACCGGAATGTGCGCGTGATTCACAACTCTATCGGCCACACTGCCCATCAACCAGCGTTGAATGCCCGAGCGTCCATGCGTAGACATGGTGATCACATCAATATGCATCTCGTCCGCGACCGCCAGAATGATCTCGGGGATCGGCCCCTCACGCATAACACTTGTCACCTTGGTGCCATCCTGCGAGAGTTTGGCTACCTCGGCCTCCAGATAGGCTTCCGTTTCCTTTTCAGTTTCTTCAATGATCCTGCTTGCCAATCCCGGATTTCGCGAGAGCATTTCCAAATTCGGTGTAACTGGCACGCTCAAAAGCACGATCTCCGCGCCTTCAGATTTTGCCAGCGCCTGCGCATGGGGCAGAACTGCCTCCGCCAGCGGCGAACCATCCAGTGGAACTAAAATTTTCTTATACATGTTGCATCTCCTTGTTTGGAAGAACCTTCGAACAAGCTTAACTTCACAGTAGCACGAAAAAAATCCATTTACAAGTGATAATCAGCACATCGTATAATATCCGCATGAGCATCTATCTTGGCTGTCCTGTTTGGTCTTTCAAAGGCTGGGTCGGAAACTTCTACCCCAAAGGCACAAAGTCCACTGACTTTTTGCGCGAATATTCCAGCCGCCTGACCACCATCGAAGGCAACACCACTTTCTATGCCGTGCCCGCATCCAAAACCATCGAAGCGTGGATCGAACAAACGCCCGAGACCTTCCGCTTCTGTCCGAAGATTCCCAAGGCCATCAGTCACAATGGGAAGTTGACGGAGTATGTGGATCGCGCCCTGCATTTTGTTGAGGTCATGCGCCCTCTCGCATCGCGTCTTGGACCGATGTTCCTGCAACTGCCCCCCAGTTATTCGCCGCGCCTGTTGGATGATCTTGCCACTTTTCTTGCAGCCTGGCCAAAGGAAATTCGACTCGGTGTGGAAGTCCGCCATTTGGATTGGTTCGACGCCCCGCATCGCGACTCGTTGAATCAACTGCTTACGAGTCACAACATGGCACGCGTCGTGATCGATACCCGCCCGATCCGTAATTTACAAGGTGACGCATCCACTGCGGGCCGCTCCTATGAAAGTCTGCTTGAAGCGCGTGAACGTAAACCGGATGTCCCTGTCTTCTTGGAACGCACCACCGAATTTATTTTTCTGCGTTTCATCGGTCACCCGGATCTTGACCATAACCTTGGAGCTGGTCGCCGAGTGGGTGGATTATCTCGTCCCGCAGATGCAGCAAAATGTAGATGTCTTCATCTTCTGTCACTCGCCTGACAACATGATCGCCCCCGATATCTGCCGTGAATTTCAGCGCCGCATCGCTTTAAAAATAAACATCCCGCCGTTACCGTGGGATGAAATCAAACCTGACCTTCCAGAACAACCAACTTTGTTTTAATCAAAATCGGAGTGCGGACTTCAGTCTATATATATCAAAGACGAATACTGTTTCCTAAGTGAATAACTCACATTATGCAAATACAACTCCGAAGGAGTGGAATGATTCTAGCTCCAATATGAAAAAATTTCAAAACCCTGAAGGAGTGTCATGGTCGTTCAGAGGTATGATGTCATCCCTTCGGGATTTGTGGATTCTGCGCCCCAATCTATAATCTTGCCATCCCTTCGGGATTGTTACCGCGTAAGCTGACAGTTAATAGATCTGTTTTTTTTGACCACCACCTACAGGATAATAAATAGCCTCTAAATTTTTTCCACCCACTGCGCGCGCCAGGTGGGCGCCTCAAAAGAGCCAGGCCAGAATTCGATCTGCTTCCATATTTTTCCATCACGAACAGTGGAAAAAGTAATACAGCGATCTTTAAGCTTCCCATCTGAAACACTGACATCCGTCACAACCAGCTCGCCATCTTCAGCGATGTGATTAAGGTTGAATGTCCACTGGCCGGCGGCGGGATAGGCTGTGTTGAGCGCCGAGAAATTTTCGCGCCCGTGAATCCGCTCACAGGATTGCGGCCATTCCAGAATATAGTCATCGTGCAGAAGTTGGCCCACGGCGTAAAAATCGTTGGTTGCCATGGTCTTCCAAAATTGCTCAAGGATTTGTTTATTGGTCATGTTTTGTTAATTCCAGTAAAACTCTCATGGCACGGTCCGCATCTTTCACGGGGATAAAAATATGATCGTGATAAAACGCCGCCACTATATTGCAGCTAATGCCCGCATCTGTCAGAGACCGGGAAACTGCCGCAGTCAGGCCAACAGCTTCGAGCGAAGAATGAACCGTGAGTGTGATCCAGGCGCATGTCATCGGGTAGGGAATGCCCATTGAGTCCGCTTTTTCCTTTTGTAGAATTACAGTCACGCCTTCTTTTTCAAGAAAATAAAATAATGGATCAAGAGACAGTGCATGTTCTTTTGACTCAGCAAGACAATAAACATACTCACCCGGATTGAGCTCGGGTTTCATGCCTTGAATCAATTTGCGCAGATCGGTTTCGCCGGACATTTATTTGCGTTTTACATCCAGAATGGCGATCTTGGTCGAATGGTTGAACGGAGCGGGATCAGTGATCGGTGTGCCAACGATGTTATAGCCTGTGAAATCTTCGGGCACGGGGATGATCTCCTGATTTGCAGGTAGCCGTCTTTGCATAAGGCTTCGAGCGTTTGCATGTATTCCTGCCCGCTGACGAAGAGCGCGTTGTTGATCGCAACCAAATAACCGCCATCATTGATCAATGGACGGACTTTGTTAATGAGCCGCGCGCTTTCATGTTCCTGATCCACTTTGCCTTTGGTGGTGGTCGAGAAGAACGGCGGGTCAATGATGACACAGTCAAAGAATTTCTTTTCGCGTTTCATGTTGCCAACCTGCTCAAAGAAATCGCGTGGAATGAAACTTCCCTTTTGAATGGGCAGGCCGTTAAGGGTGTAGGAATCTTTTGCGAGATTAAGGAAATCACGGCTTAGATCAATTTGCACGACCTGACTTGCTCCGCCTTTGCGCGCAGCGACGCCGAAGCTGCCGGTGTAGGCGAAGGTGTTCATCACTGATTTGTCTTTTAGATTTTCGAGCAGCCACTTGCGCAGGTTGCGGGTATCGAGATACAGGCTTGAGTCTCTATTCAATGTTAAGTTGATGGCATACCAGATGTCGTGTTCTTTTATTTTGCGATCTACTTCTGTGCCGAATAAAATTTTTCCGCATTTGTCTTCGTGTGTTGCGCCGTTGCGTGTTTTGATAATTCCTGCACGCAGCCAGGGCAGGGAAGTGGTCAGGAATTGTTGCGCTTCCTGAACGAGCAGTGGGCCCTGTTCGGGATCATTGGCGTAGTTGTGAACGACAGCCGTGGATGCATAAATATCGATCACAAGATCGGGACAGCCTTCACTGAATCCGTTGAAGAGACGGAAGGCGGTTTCATGTTTGGGGTCGATTAATGAGGCACGTGAGGTGAGGGCTTTTTCAAGCAGGGAAGTGAGTGAGTTTGTCATGTTAATCCATTTGTATTTTTACTTCATTGATTATTTTTTCCGGCATGGCTTCGCCGAGTGAGGATGTGCCGCGTTCGATGATCTGCACAGTATATTCTCCGGGCGGCAGGCCGGTGAGTGTGGCATCCAACTCTGAGAAGCACATACAGCGGCAGCCTTCTCCGCTCCATGTTTCGTAGATCATGATGCGGTTGTCTGCGATGGCGTGACTTAAGTCCGCTTTGCGGCAGCATTGATGGTTTAGCGCGTGATGGAATTTGATGGAATGACCTTCAGTGCTAATCTTTATTTCGTCTGGATTAAAGATCAGGCTGCGGGTTGCCATGCCTTTCTCTGTTTCAGCGCATCCGTGGATAGAGGAAATAAAAGATGGAGAAATTGTCATGAATTGATTGTATCGTATTATGAAAAGTCTCTAACTTTGAGAACTGTAAGAGCGTCTTTATATCTTTTTTATGTTCTTCACATTGAACACGGAGATTTGCCTGGTGCCCAAAATTGACTGCGCATCCGCATTTAATTCCACCCAGTAAAAACTGCGGTGTTCTGAGTACGGATCGACTTTGAAGACCACGCCTTCATACCAGCCTTCGCGGTCTCCAAATTTCGAATCCAGATAGATTTTTACACGGTCATTTATTTCGATTTCTTCGTTCATTTATTTTCGATTTGTAAACCAGAACAGCCCTGCGCCGATCAAAGCCGTGATTGCGCCGTTGGTGATCCACTGCGGATCGCCGCGCATAAATGTGCCCGGTAAAATATTAAGTCCCTGCAAGGCCCAAATGATGCCGGAGAGCATAAGCAGAACGGCGAAAATTTTAAGAATAGTTTTTACGGTTGAATTCATATTTCTCCTGAATAATCATACTGTTTACATATTTACATATCTACTTGTTTACTTCTCTACCCGTTTACTTTTCCTCTACCTTGCCAGCGCAAGCATCGTCCGAAACGCGAGATAGATCGTGACCATGTCATCAGCAACGTAATCCACGCGGCGGTCAGTTGTCCGTTTGGCATGGGGCATCAACGCGGCACGGTCTGCCATGTCTGATTGGATAAATTCCAAAGTCATCTTGATCGGTTTGGTCACCTTGAATGGCTTCGGCGCTTTTTTAGTTTTCAAATTAAGTACAGCGCGTTTGGCAACTTCTTCAATTAAACTCGCGGTCGCGGCGGGCGGTAAACACTCCGCAGACATACGGCTGACTGCTTTCTTGACCTGCGCCACTTCAATTTTGTTGCCGAAAAAATCCTGAACTTCTGCGCACAGAGTCTGGTCGCCTGAAGCCATGATGATGGGAACATTGAAATGTCCACAGACTGCACCATTCAAGCCCGCTTCACCAAACGCCCGATCATTGATCCACAAACCGGAGACACGTTCATCAGACCAGGTATGATCGAGAATTGCGTTAACCGCACCCATGCGTCCGTGATATCCAACGAACATCACGCCATCCACATCTTCATCCACGCCATGCACCATTGAAAGCGGCGAAGGCGATCCGGAATTTAACGTGGCGCGCGAATCCAATTCCTCGATCAAAATATTCCTGCCGTTGTTGTGACCATCCGTCACTGCCACAGATGACGCGCCGCCAGCGAACGCTCCACGAATGGCGGCGTTCACATCCTCGGTCATCAATTTGCGAAAGCGGGAATACTCAGCGTGATTTGGATTCACCTGATCCCAATGTACCACGCCTGTGATTCCTTCCATGTCTGCTGCGATTAAAATTTTCATTGCTGCTCCTATGATTTTATGGCACGAGTTGCCATGTAAGTTTCGATATATTCGCTGATCCGTAGACCATTATGATGATCTTCATACATCCCGATGATTGAAAACCCCGCATCCATCTGACCTCCCAACTGGTCGGTCAACGAGTGGCCGAATTCTGCGGGACGGTTTTCCTTAAGCAGGCGTTCCATTCCATAGGTTTCTATATCCGAAAATGGATTTTTGCGTGACGTTAAGAATTCCATTATCCAAATCATCAAAATCGAAAGATAAAATAAAGGATTATAAAGCCCGCCAGCATACTTCCGCCGTGACGTAATACGCGATACGCTTCCTTCCAGACCGGCCTGATCTCATGGATAAATAAATTGGATACCGGATGAAAGATGAAATCAAAACTTTCATCTGCGAATACAGAAAGGTCGCGCATATCACCTTCCACCGTGCGGATGGTTAAGCCTTCACGCTCCGCTACTTCACGGTCACGCGCCAGTTGGGCGGGGGAGTTGTCGAAGATGGTCACTTCTGCGCCAGCCGCCGCCATGATCGGTCCCTGCTGACCACCGCCGCAAGCCAGCCCGAGGACTTTCAGCCCCGGCATGGGCGGGAACCACTCACGCGGTACCGGCTTGTTCTCAGTTAACACGATCGACCAATCTCCAGTCCGCGCACGGGCAATTAATTCTGGTGATACGGGAACTGTCCACGGGTTTGTGCCTGACTGAACCTGACGATCCCAAGCCTCACGGTTGTATGCTCGAATATCCATTTAATTTCCTCTTGAGTCTAAAAATAATATCGGAAGTCATGAAAGACTTCCGATATTATAAAAGGTTATTTGACTTACTTGTTTTCCTTGATGATCTTTTTCACATCGTTTGCATGTTCCAATTCATGCGGGCCAAATACCCAGAAAATATCCTCCAATGAACCTGCCTCGCCCCACGGCAAAGTGGATTTTTGCACGACCATTTCTTCCGTTACCTGCCGTGTTAGTGCGATCAATTTGGCGCGGGTATCCACATATTCACGCACGATGAGGTCATAACTTAATCCTTCACGCGTGCTGACCGTTTCATCGTTGTAAACTGTTGTGCCGCGCATGGCAGGCGTAGGCGGAGTTTCCCCTTTAAGCAGGGCGTTGACAAAACCAATTGCGGCATCGTCCCAGCCGGAAAGATGCGCAACGATCTCACGGATTGTCCATAAGGGATAGATCTTGCGGTTTTTATCAATTTCGTTCAATTGCGCCATCATGACGGTGTGTGAACTTTCAAGAGATTTCAGAATTTCTTCGCGTTTTCCCATTTTGTTTTCCTTATTTTGATTTGTGAAATAGAGACGCGTGCTATAAACAAAATTTTACACCCGGATGATCGGGTGTAAGAAAAGTTAATATTCTTGTAAGTAATTTAATCGCCGCATGGAGAGGCTGTTCACGTTATTAAATAAAAAATCCGCGCCTGCAAAGCAGGCGCGGATTTTTGTATATTAGGGATTAGGCGTGCCTTCGACGGCGATTCCGACCCATGAGAAGTCGCGCTTGTCACTGACTGCGCCCGAGGCTGCCCATATCGGCTGGCCCTGATCATCTGTGCCAGCCTGCCGGACTGGGGTGATCCACCAGCGCAGAATATGCGCTACATTGTCTTTCGGACGGTAGGATGTGGGCACAATGTATTTCGTGTCGGTCACGTAATCGGTCAGGCGGCGGGTCTGACTGGCGGTAATATCTTCAACTGTGATCTGGTATGCCTCGCCATCGCGTAATGTACCCACGGATGCCCATTGCAGGGTCACCACGTCATTTGCCAGGGTGAAGGCTGCTCCGTCCGCAGGCAGAAGCAGGTTCGGGGCGGGGTAGGGAGGCGGAATAGTCGCCGTGGGAGTAGCTCCGGGAGTGGCAGCGCGGAAACAGAGCGGGATGAGTAAGTTCGCTCCCACAAACACGTTGTCGGTGGTTAATCCATTAAATTCTTTAATAGCGTCCATTGGAACTGCATAGTTTAAAGAAATGCTGGAGAGGGTGTCGCCATCCTGGACGGTGATCGGCACAGTTTCGCAGGATTGTTTGGTCGCGTCTACTGGCAGCGGGGTATTGGTTGCGGCAGGGGCAATCGTGGGGGTTGGATAGGGAATCTTTAGCACTTGCCCGACGCTGATCGGGCAACTGGAAGCCAGGTTATTTGTAATGATGATGCTTTGAACAGAGATGCCAAAAGTATATGCGATCTGTGAACAAGTGCCATCGCCTGCGGCAACCGTGTAATCAAAAGGAGGTTGAAGAGTTGCGGTAGGAACGTCTGTCGGTGGGATGGTGGCTGTGGCTGGCAATGTAGCCGTTGGTGTTTCTGATGGGGTGGGGGTTATTGCAGGGTCGAAAGTTCCCTCTGGCGCTCTGGCTCGTAATAGGAAAAATACAATGACAGCGGCGACAACGATCACGACTGCAACGATGCCGACTGCGGCGGGCAGGCTTAATGTGACCACAGGCATACGGCTGGCTTGCACCGATTTTTCCACTTTTTTTGCTGCTTTGGGTTCAGGCTTTGCGTTGAACTCTGTGCCGCATACAAGGCAGCGCGTTGCGCTTTCACTTAAACGTGTTCCGCAAGTGGGGCAGACTTTTGTTTTACTGGAGTTGGTTTCTAGGCTCATACTGTAAAAATTATACCTTGATTTTTAATTTGGAACTTTTGGGGCTTTCTACGTTCCCTCTACGACTACCATGTTTGTTCGCGCGTATTGATGACGCAATGCGCGGGCCGGCGCATATTCGGGTGAATTTACCCAGTTTTTGGCTTGTTCGACCGAGGGAAATTCAAGGATCACGAGACGTTTTGCCTGCCAGTCGCCTTCCAATGTTTCGTTTGGTCCGCCGCGTGCGATGTATTTCCCGCCATACAACTTCACCGCCTCAGGCGCCAATTTGACATATTCCTTGTACCCTTCAGGGTCAAGTACTTCAATATCTACGATCACGTATGCGGTCATGATTTATCCTTTGTTTCTGCCGGGATGATTTTGGGCAGCGTTGTGACCAGCACTTTGTCCACGCGGCGGCCATCCATATCCATTACTTCAAAGCGATACCCGTTCCATTCAAAATTTTCAGCGGCTTGAGGTACGCGTCCGAGCAGGGTCATGATGAAGCCGCTTAATGTTTCATACTCATCTTCGTGCGGGAGCAGCTTAAAGTCAAAGAGTTCCTTGAATTCATCCACTTCCAACATGCCGTCCAACAGCCACGAACCATCCTGTCTTTGGGTGGCTTGCGGTTCCTCGAATTCCATCGCGCCGACGATTTCTTCCAAAATATCGTTGATGGTTAACAGTCCCTGCAGGCCGCCAAATTCATCCACGACCAGCAGGAGTTCGGTATTCTTTTCTTTAAAGAGTTCGAGTGCGCGCGAAGCGAACATGGTTTCAGGAATAAAGTAAGCCGGCTTAAGCAGGGCTTTTAGTTCGATATCCTTGCCGGATAAACTCTCCACCAAAAGATCGCGGGATTTTACAATGCCGACAATCGTTTCAAGCGAATCCTGTCTAACGGGAAACCGTGAATAAGGACAATCGGCAATTTTTTCGCGGATCTCTTCGATGGAATCAGCGACATCCAGCCAGACCAGGTCCGTGCGCGGAGTCATCAGCGAATAGACGCGTGAATCGCCGAGGCTGAAAATCCCCTCGACCATATCCTGTTCGGCTTCCTGAAAGACTCCCGCCTGTGTTCCCTGGCTGATCAGCATTTGGAGTTCCTCTTCTGTAATGGGTGGTTCAGAGGAAGCATTGACACCAAACAGGCGCAGAACAAAATTTGTTGCCAGACTCATAAGTTTAATGAATGGAGAAAAAATTCTTGAGAGGAAAAGCATCGGCCCGGCGACAACCTGGGCAATTTTTTCCGGGCTATTAAGCCCGAGTCTTTTGGGTACCAATTCACCCAGCCAGATGGTTAGGACCGTAATGGATATAACTACAATTCCCAGCGCAATCGAAGTGCTATAGACACCGATGTAGGGAACATTTTGCAATGCCTTTCCTAATGATTCTGCGATGGTTGCGCCGCCGACCGCACCAGCCAGAACCCCGATCAGGGTGATTCCAATCTGGACTGTGGAGAGAAAAATATTTGGGTCTTCGATCAGTTTGAGGGCTAATGCTGATGATTTATTGCCTTCGCCTGCCTGTTGTTGCAGACGTGCCTTGCGTGAAGCAACCAGCGCGGCTTCTGACATGGCAAGAAGGGCGTTCACCAATATCAGAATAAAAATCATTATTATCTCATTTGCAATGCTCATGGTTTCCTTAATTAAATTAATCTAAAAGTTAAAAATATATTATGCAGGATTAAAACTATATGCCGTGAAACTCGATTCACGGCAGGAAAAATCTCTCGTCAATTGGGATGAACGATTTGTATCTGGAGGAAAACCTGAATCAGGCTCTGTAGGGATTTCTGACATAGTATTTATTACAAAACAGTTTTCGGCCCTTATTGTACCTGAAAGTTACTTCTTATCGATTTTCTTTTCAATATTTTCCAAACGCCGATCTACCCGTGTGTAAAATTTTGTGATCATCCACGGGATCACGAGTACAAGCAGTAGCAATCCGCAGGTGAGAGTTAACTCTAACACACCAATGCGAAACATTACGGCTGTACCTCGATCCCTTGTCCCGAGTGGACTTTGCCGACCGCCCAAATTGGCTGCCCCAATTCTTTTGCGCGTGCCTCGAAGGCTGCTAATTTATCTTGCGGCACCCCGAGCAGTAATCCGCCGCTGGTTTGTGGATCAAAGAGCAACATTTCTGCGGGTTCGCCAAGGCTGGCATCGAATTTAACAAAAGTATCCACATGCGCTTTGTTATCAAAGGCGCCGCCTGGGAAGATGCCCTGTTCGGCATAACCGTGCGCACCGCTCAAAAAGGGAAGTTTTCCATATTCAATGTGCAGGGATACACCCGAAGCCTGTGCCATTTCCATGCTGTGGCCGAGAAAGCCGAAGCCGGTGATATCCGTCCCGCCGCGCAGATTAAATTCCTGTGCGAGCAGTCCTGCGGTCTTGTTCAAACGTGACATCCACTCGATGGCTTCTTTCACGTCGCTTTCCGATGCTTTCTCTTGTTTGAGTGCGGTGGTGGTCACGCCGCCGCCCAAAGGTTTTGTCAACACCAATACGTCGCCCGCTTTCAACCCGCCTTTGCTCATCATATTGCGCGGATCAATAAACCCGATCACTACCAAGCCGTATTTTGGTTCCTTATCTTTGACCGTGTGCCCGCCTGCGATCACAACACCTGCTTCGCGTGCTTTTTCCGCACCGCCGCGTAATATCTCACTGGATACTTCCGGGGGGAGGTGGTCTGGTAACGCCGCAATGTTCAATGCAAGGAAGGGAGTCCCGCCCATTGCATATACATCTGACAAACTATTTGCCGCCGCGATCGAGCCGTATTCATATGGTGTATCAACAACGGGTGTGAAAAAATCTGTCGTGACTACGATCGCCTTGTCTTCGCTTAAACGCCAAACGGCCGCGTCATCCGGAGAGTCAAGACCCACTAACAGGTCCGGATACGAGGCGGGATCAAAAATATCTTTGATAGGACGCAGAACCTGCGTCAGCGCATCGGCGCTTAGTTTAGACGCTCAGCCAGCACACGCCGAAAGCGTGGTCAGGCGGATTTCGCGTCCAGTTTGAGGAATCGGCATTGCATTTCCTTTATAAAAAATAAACTTCGGAAGCCTTTACACAGAGCCGGATTATAAATCGACTCAAAAAGACTTCCGAAGTTTTTTACGAATTAAGGTGTAGTTGTGTCAGGCAGCGGCAAAATGAATTGATTACCGCTTGGGATAAAGATGGTCTGCACGCCGGGTGCGAGTTTCAAAATATATTGATATTGCACCAACGCAGGCGTCAGAGATTGCGAGAGCAATTGATTGGCTTCGGCTTCGGCCTTGGCCTGGATCAAACGTGCTTCCGCTGCGCCTTGTGCTGCAATGACCGCCGCATCCGCTTGACCTTGTGCGATCTGACGCGCCTGCTCGGCTTCCTGCTTCTTTGATTCCACAACAAACTTGGCTTGCTGCGCTTGTTGTTCTGCAACCTGCTTTTGTTCAACCGCTGCGGCATATTCATCGCTAAAGCGGATATTGCGCATCAGAAAATCAGACATGATAATGTTATTGGCTTTGAGTTTTGTCTCAATTTCTTCACGGATCGCCTGTTCCAACTCGGCACGTTTCGTGCTGACCAATTCTTCAACCCCAAATTGTGAAACCGCATTACGGATCGCCGCGCGCGCAACCGGGCGCACAACATTTTCTTCATAACGATTCTGCCAAACTGTATGTAATTGAATCAACTGTGTGGGGTCAGCCGCGTAAATTACAGAAGCATCAATAAAGATCTGCTGCCCGTCTTTTGTGCGCGCCTGAATTGAATCATCGCCTTGCACAGATCCTTCACTACTCGTGGAAGACATCGTATACGTTTGCCGCGCAATCGAATATTTTTGCACACTCTCAACAAACGGAATGATCCAATGCAAGCCCGGGGTCAGTGCAACTTCACGATAGCCATTCGGCGCAAATGCTGAGATCACCACGCCGTATTCATTGGCTTGCAGGAAGACCAATCCCGCGCCTACGGTGGTGAGAAGAAGCGCCACAACCAGCAAAACAACCACAACCGTACTCAATCCTTTTGCAGGTTGGTTGCGGCTTGCACGTGTAAAGATCAACACCAGCACACCAAAAAATCCGATCCAGGCAAAGGTTGCAAGTCCTTGCAGTAAAGTTGAAATATTCATCGTTTCCTCCGAAACATAATTTTCATGATTATAACTCGCTTGCTTAGGCTCTCAATGCGTGTTAACATTTCTCCTATGAAGAATGGTGCAGGGCAAGTAACAGATGTTTATTTGGATTCCCGCGTGCGGATCATTTGCCCGCCCGACCTGATTCCCGCCCCCGGACAATATTTGCTGGCCCACGCCAGCGGATCATCCGCACCGCTGGCTGTTCCTGTTTTCTTCAGCGACTCAGCACCGAATGGATTCCGCTCCGCACCCTTCCTGCCTTTATCGTGGATGCCCGGCACACGCCTGAATCTGCGCGGTCCGCTTGGGCATGGATTCTCCCTCCCGGCCTTTGCGCGCAAGATCGCCCTGATCGCATTTGACGAATCTCCCGCCCGCCTGCATGGATTAATTTCCATCGCGCTTAAACAAGGTGCAGAAGTGGTTTTGGTCAGCAATACAATTTTAGAAGACATGCCCGAAGCAGTTGAGATTCAACCTTTGCAGGCTATGTCAGATATTTATCAATGGGCAGATTTTGCCGCACTGGATGTGGGGCGTGAGAATCTGCCTCAGTTAAGAAAAATGCTTGGTGAGGGGAATCAGGCGAAAGGTCCGCGTGAAGCGCAGGTTTTAGTCCGCGCTCCCATGCCATGCGGCGCACTGGCCGAGTGCGGCGTCTGCGCGTTGACCATCCGCCACGAATGGAAGATGACTTGTAAAGACGGCCCGGTGTTTGAGATGAGCGAATTAAAATAAAAAGTCCTCCCGCACTTGCGAGAGGACTGATGTTTTTAGTACCAAATTCTGAACGATGTTGTTGTACTGCCTGTTAGGCCGTTATAAGTACAGGTGACATCGGTGTAGATCAAACTGCCGTAGGGCTGGCTGGCGAATGAGAGCGGTATCATACCAACGCCATTGGTATTGGTTGTGAGCGTAAACGACTCGTTTCGCCCATCCGGCCAGTGGACGATGGATGTGCAGCTTGCGTTCGCCACGGGTTGTTGGTTTTGATCTTGCACGATCACGAAGATCAATTGTGAATCAGTTGCCAGAGTGACCGCCTTCCATACAAAGGCGCGAATCTGTAATTTGCTGATGGTCTTGGGGTATTGTCCAGCGCGATGACAGGCGGGATAAGGCCTATATCTTCGCCAAGTTTGTCGAAATAGACACGGCCCAGATCTGAGACCACTACGCGCTGGCCTTCGGGTTTCCACGGCTGCCATTCAAGACGTGCTTTTTCAAAATATTGCACGATCTTATTTTCGTGATATTCAAAAGGCGAAATTGGGTAGCCAAATTGCGCGGTGCCGCCATAGTTATCAAAGAATTCAAGAAACGCGAAACAAACTGTATATCCTGTCTCTGTGTAATTGCGGCAGGCAAATGTGTTGGTTGCCACATTTAATGGTCCGGTGGAAATGTAGGTTAAACTGCCAAGCGAAGTGACTTGTACACGCTGCCCTTCGGGCAGATCAGCGCGATATTCAAAACGGGCGCGCTGAAAATATTGCACCTTTTTCCCGTCTTTGCTGGTAAATTCCTCGGTGATGGGGTATCCATACAAAAATGTGGCATTGGGGTTGCTATTGTAGAACTTAAGAAAATCTCCAATGACATTGTGCCCGGTTTCGCTAAAATATTTGTTGTTCTCTGGCGCTTGCGCGTAAACAGATCCCCAGCTTGTGCCGAGCAGGCAAAGAACGAACATTAATGTGATGGATCGGCGTAGCATCATGGATATCCTGTCTCTATACTTTTCATTATACTCAGAATCTATATGCCCGACATTACAAATAGTTATCTTCAATAATGAGCCTGATAAATTTTTATCACGGATAGTATAAGCGTGGAATGGGGGGAAACACCAATTTTTTACACGGGTTTACTTTCCTACACCGAGACGCAGGAGTGTAAACCCGGCTTTTTCCCACGCTTCATAATTCCAACCTTTGACGGTATCGATCAGGATGCGGGCTTTTGTTTTTTGTGCGATCTCTTTGGGGTTTAGTTTTGCAAATTCCGTGTGATTTACCAGTAAGAGGAGCGCATCTGCATCTTTGATGGCATCTTCAAAAGTAGCAGACATATGAATGCCCGGCAGATTCGCGTCTGGTTTGAAAGGTTCCCAGGCTTTTACCAGTGCGCCTTCGTGTTGCAGCAGATGTACAACTTCATTTGCAGGGCTTTCGCGCAGGTCATCCACATCGGGTTTGTAGGCCAGGCCGAGCGCTGCGATCTTTTTGCCTTCAAGGGAGCCGAGTGCGCGTTTAACCGTCTCCACTACAAAATGAGGCTGGGCATCATTGACTTGCCGGGCGTGATAGATGAGTGGCGTTAACGCTGGAGCGGCTTCAACGAAGAACCACGGATCCACGCTGATGCAATGTCCGCCGACGCCGGGGCCGGGGTTAAGGATCTTTACGCGCGGATGTAAATTGGCAATGGAGATGGCTTCCCAGACATCCACGCCGAATTTATTTGCGAGACGTGAGAATTCATTGGCGATGGCGATATTCACATCGCGGTAGGTGTTTTCCATCAATTTGACCATTTCTGCGGTGGTTGCGTCAGTTTGGACGATCTGTCCTTTGACGAAGATGGAATACAGATCGCGCCCGACTTGTGCCGACTCGGGAGTCACGCCGCCGATGACGCGCGCATTCTCGATCAGTTCGCGCATGATCTGTCCGGGCAAAACTCTTTCGGGAGAATATGCCAAATGGAAGTCGCGCCCAGCTTCCAGTCCCGAACGAGCGAGGATGGGAGTCACAAGGTCGACGGTGGTGCGTGGGGGGGAAGTCGATTCGAGGACGACGAGATTCCCCTTCCGCAAAAATGGGACAATGGATTCTGCGGCGGAGATCACAGCGCGCATATCCGCCAGTTTATAGGCCATGCCGTTGTATTCGCCAAATTTATTTTCCTGAAAAGGGGTTGGCACGGCGATAATGAAGGCGTCGGCCTCTTCCGGTTTTGTGGCGGCTTTGAAATTGCCAGATTGAATGGCTTTTTTTACTTCTTCATGCAAACCGGGTTCGTGAATATGGATTTCACCCTTGTTCAGGGTGTCAATAATGCGCTGACTGATATCCACACCGAGGACGTTGATGCCGTGCGCGGCAAAAGTGGATGCGGTGGGGAGGCCGATATAACCCAGGCCAATGACACAAATTTTTTGAAATTTCACTGGGACTCCAATACGTTTGATTTAACGTTCTTATTATACAACCAGCAAACTGCTTAATGTGCGCAACTTTTTTATGGCACTGCTCGTAAATTGATTGAAACCTACCCTTCTTGTTGTATAATCAAATAGAGGCGAAAATGGAATTTTTACTGGAACCCAATGTTGCTTACCTGATCTTGTTGAGCGGTGTTTTGCTTGGCTTGATGGCGATCGTTACGCCGGGAACAGGGTTGTTTGAAATTGGTGCTGTCTTTTGTCTCGCGTTGGCGGGGTACGCAGTGTATAACCTGTCCTTTAATTGGTGGGCATTGATTATTCTTGTTTTGAGCATTGTTCCGTTTATCCATGCCATTCAAAAGCCAAAACGTGAGCTGTATCTCGGTTTTTCCATTCTGCTGCTGGTGATTGGTTCAGTTTTTATGTTTGCAGTGGACGGCTGGAAGCCGGCTGTTAATCCATTTATTGCGCTGGTAACTTCGGGTCTGCTCTCAGTTTTTTTGTGGATCGTGGTGCGAAAAACTGTACAAGCCGCAGGTGTGCGCCCGGTACATGACCTTGCGGCATTGAACGGATTATCCGGTGAGGCCAGGTCAATTGTCCATGAAGAAGGAAGTGTGTTTGTGGCAGGGGAGATGTGGTCTGCCAAAAGTGAGCATGATATTCCTGTAGGCAGTTCCATTCGTGTGGTTCGTCGCGAGGGATTTATCCTCGTTGTTGAAAAAATAGTCAGTTAAATAATAAACAAGACAAGGAGAATTAATATGGACTTTTTAGCAACTGGTGGCGCTGTATTTTGTTTTGTGGGAGCGGTATTAATCATTGGCTTTGTATTTCTTGCCAATGCCATTCGCATCATCCCTGAATATCAACGTCTCGTCGTATTCCGGCTTGGCCGTTCTGTAGGTGCCAAAGGACCTGGTATTGTTCTGTTGATCCCTGTCATTGATCGTGGAGTAAAAGTGGATTTGCGCGAACAAGTGCGTGAAATTCCGCATCAGACTTCGATCACAAAAGACAATGCCCCGATCTCCATTGACTTTCTGTGGTATTACAAGGTGCTTGATCCCACTGAATCAGTGTTGCAGGTAGGTAACTTTGAAACCGCTGCGGCGGGTATTGCGGCAACCACCTTGCGCGCTGTCATCGGCGGTATTCCATTGGATGACGTGCTTTCAGAACGTGAACACATTAATAACATGCTCCGCACCCGTTTGGATGAAGTTACCGAACGCTGGGGTGTGAAAGTGACCAATGTGGAAATCCGCGAAATTGTCCCGCCGCGCGAAGTGCAGGATGCGATGAACCGTCAGATGTCTGCGGAACGTATTCGCCGCGCGCTTGTTACCGAATCCATGGGCGATCAGGAAGCCGCCATCAATCGTGCTGAAGGTACCAAACAGGCCGCGATCCTGGCTGCTCAAGGTGAACGTGAGTCCAACATCTTGCGCGCTGAAGGTGACAAGACGGCGCAGGCTTTGCGCGCAGAAGGTTTTGCTGTTGCTTTGGAAGCCATCTACACCGCAACCAAGACAGTAGATCAAAAGACAATGACCTTGCAGTATTTTGAGACCCTCAAGTCCATTGGCTCAAGCGCATCCACCAAATTCATCTTCCCGATGGAATTTACCAGCATGTTGGATAATTTCCTTGGCAAGGACGTAAAGAAGTAAAAGAAAGTAGAAAGTAAAAACGAGAAGTGGAAAGATGAAATGAAAATTTCACTTTCCACTTTTTTATTGATACAATCGCCCTGTTATGGAAATTATGACCGCATCCATTTTTGACCTGAACGCGCTGCGCAAGCTTGAAAACGAAAGTTTTGATAAAGACGCCTGGCCCCTATTTGACCTGATCGCTGTTTTGACTTTTCCTGAGGTGATTCGGCTTAAGGCAGTGGAAGACGGCCAAATGGCCGGATTCGTGGCCGGAGACCCGCGTCCGAGCAACGGGTGGGGCTGGATCGCCACCATTGCAGTTGATTCTCGCTTTAGGCGACGCGGCATTGGACGTGCCCTGCTGCGTGCCTGTGAAGCCAAACTCGGCGTGCCCCGTTCCCGTTTGACCGTGCGAGTCTCGAATCAAGTTGCGATCTCCATGTATGAAAAAGAAGGCTATGCCACCACCGAGATCTGGAGCAAATATTACAATGACGGTGAAGATGGCATGGTGATGGAAAAAGAACTTGAAAATCCATAACCGGCTCAACAGCGCCATATTTGCATTTGGCGCAAATGTCCGACTTACGCTTGAAAGGTTTATAATCAGCCGATATGTCTGAAACTCTGCCTCCGCCTATTTGGGTAAACACAAAACAATTACTACAACAATTAATTGATGATCTTGCCACACAGTCTCGCGTGGCAGTGGACACCGAATCCAACAGCCTGCACGCTTTTCGCGAGCAGGTTTGTCTGATTCAGTTTTCTTCAACCAACGCGGATTATCTGGTGGATCCGCTGGCCTTAAGGGATTTAAGCGGACTTGCCCCCATTTTCGCCGACCCGAACATTGAGAAAATATTTCACGCCGCAGAATATGACCTGGTCTGTTTACGGCGCGATTTCAATTTCAAATTTTCGAATTTGTTCGATACGATGCAGGCCGCGCGTGTGTTGGGGTATCCGGCTGTGGGCCTCGATCGTCTGCTGGGCGATAAATTTAGAATACAAACAGACAAGCGTCACCAAAAAGCAGATTGGGCCGCGCGCCCGCTGACAAAAGAGCAGATACATTACGCGCGCTTGGATACACACTATCTCTTTGATCTGCGGGATGTGTTGGAAAAGGAATTACAGGAAAGCGATCGCCTGGAGTTTGCAAAAGAGGATTTTGTCCGCGCTTGTGTGGCGGAAGAGCAGAAACAAAAGGTAACCAGCGAATCATGGGAACGATTTGCGGGGCGCAAGGATCTTAATCTGCGTGAGTTGACGATCGTGGCGCAGTTGTGCAAGTGGCGGGACAGGGAAGCTGAAAAATTAAACCGTCCGCCGTATAAGGTGGTGATGGATGATGTGTTCGTTTTATTATCCAAGAATCCGCCTGAGCAGAAGGTGGATCTTTCTGCGGCAGGATTAAGCGAGAAGCAGATCCGCTTGTGGGGGGATTCGGTTTTAGCTGCGATCAGGCGCGGGGCTTCGGCTCCGCTGGTTGAACGGAAGCAGGTTGAAGTGCGGAATGATGCGTTCCTGCGTCGGTTGGAGAAGTTGAAGTTGTGGCGAAAAAAGGTCGGGTTGGAAATGGGCGTCGAGTCAGATGTCATTCTGCCCAAGCCTTATTTATCTGCGATCGCTGAGAATCCGCCAAACGATGTGAATGAACTGGCGTCCATTATGAAAGAGACTCCTTCACGTGTTGAAAAATATGGCGCGCAGATTCTAAAAGTACTTGGAGTAAAAAATGCGAATTAACTTTCATGGTGCGGCGCATACAGTGACTGGCAGCCAGCATTTGCTGGAGATCAACGGTTCAAAATTACTTTTGGATTGCGGGTTGTATCAGGGCAGGCGCGCAGATACGTATGAACGCAACTTGAATTTTAGCTATGACCCAAAAACAGTGGACGCGGTGATCCTTTCACATGCGCATATTGACCACGCGGGTAATTTACCCAACCTGACCAAACAGGGCTATGAAGGAAATATTTTTGCCACACGTGCGACTGCTGATCTTGGAAGTTTGATGATCCGCGACTCGGGACGCATTCAAGAATCAGATGCGGAGTTCGTTAATAAAAAACGCGCACAGCGCGGCGAAGAACCGATCGAGCCGTTGTATACAGAACATGATGCAGAAGAAGTTGCAGGGATGTTTAAGGGTGTGAATTACGCTGAGGCGTTTGAACCTATTCCGGGTGTGATCGCGCGTTTTTATGAGGCGGGACATATTCTCGGTTCGGCGGGTGTGTCGCTTGAGATTGAAGAGAAAGGCAAAAAGATCCGCTTTTGGTTTTCAGGTGATATTGGCCGATACAAAATGCCTTTATTGCGCGATCCTATTTTGCCTGAAGCAGTTGATTATATGATCATGGAATCAACCTATGGCGATAAGTCGCATAGTAACCCTGAGCTTGCATACTCGGAATTTCGTAATGTTGTGAAGCTCACAGTGGAACGCGGCGGAAAGGTGATCGTGCCAGCTTTCGCGGTGGGGCGTTCACAGGAATTGGTGTTTTATTTAAATCAGATGATGGAAAATGGCGAAGTGCCGCGCGTGCCGGTCTATGTCGATAGTCCGCTGGCGGTGAATGCCACCGAAGTATTCAAACGTCATCTGGAATGTTTTGATGAAGAGACGGCTAAGTTTGTGCGTGAGTCGCGTCACCCCGCGCTGGATTTCAAAATGTTGACTTATGTGAAGTCGGTTGAGGAATCCAAGGCTTTGAATGAGAACAAAGAGCCTATGGTCATTATCTCCGCTTCAGGTATGGCGGAAACCGGCCGCATTGTGCATCATATAAAGAATAATATTGAAAATCCAAAGAATACGATCTGCATCGTTTCATGGCAGGCACCCAATACGTTGGGACGGAGATTGGCTGACCGTGAGCCGCAGGTAAATATTTTCGGTGAAGTTTACAAACGCAAATGTGACGTGGCAACGATCGGCGGGTTGTCCGGTCACGCGGGGCAGGATCTGCTCATGAAGTATGCCCTGGGCGTAAAAGATACTGTGAAACAGATCTTTTTGGTTCACGGTGAAGAAAAACAAGCGATGACCTTAAAGGGTCTTTTGAACGAACGAAAATTAAGTCAGGTGCATTATCCTGAATTGCACGAGAGTGTGGATCTGTAGAAAATTTTTCGGTTATAATCCTGCCCGCTTCACCTGATTGGGGAGGTGCCAGAGTGGCTGAATGGGATAGTCTCGAAAACTATTGTGGGCTCCGGTCCACCGAGGGTTCGAATCCCTCCCTCCCCGCTAAACAAAAAATGCGCCTGCAAAGGCGCATTTTTTGTTTCCACCATGCTCTTCACCACGAAGGCTTAAAGAAAATTTCGAGGCTTTGTGCCTTTGTGACTTCGTGGTGTAGTTATTAAACAACCTATTAAGGTCTAATTTTTAGTGGTAAGATTCGCCCAATGAAACTAAACCTTGCCCTTGCCCAGATCAACACAAAACTTGGGGATGTGGAATCCAATCTTGCCAAGCACATGGATTACATCAAACAGGCTCGAGCTGAAAAAACAGACCTGCTTGTTTTTCCCGAACTTTCCCTCACCGGATATGTTTTACAGGATTTAGTAGCCTCGGTTGCACACAAGCCGACAGAGGATGACCCCGTATTCAAACATTTACTCAAAGCGTCTCGTGATCTGGACCTGGTCATTGGATTCGTGGACGAAGACTCCCGTCATCGCTTTTACATTGCCTCCGCCTATCTTTCGGGTGGAAAAGTTTTACATGTGCATCACAAAGTGTATTTACCCACCTATGGCCTTTTCGATGAAGGCCGTTTCTTTGCCTGGGGTGATTCGATCCGCGCTTTCGATACGCGCTTTGGCCGTGTGGGCATGTTGATCTGCGAAGACTTCTGGCACGCTTCGCCGCCCTATCTGCTTTGGCTGGATGGCGCGGATATTATGCTATTTTCATCCGCTTCGCCCGGGCGTGGATTAAATGACAAGGAAAAACTTGAATCCGCGCGTTGGGTGGAACGTGTGACAAAAGCCTATGCCAGTATGTTTACGTCCTTTGTAGCCCACGCCAATCGAGTAGGCTATGAAGACGGCTTGCATTTCTGGGGCGGAGCGACCCTCTTCGACCCCAACGGCGAAGAGATTGCCATTGGCCCATATAACGAAGAAGCGCTGACCTTCGCGCAAATGGACTTAAATCAACTGCGCCGCACGCGCGCCCGTTTGCCTTTGCTGCGCGATGAACGTACCAATCTCGTACAAAAAGAATTGAACAGGATACTTTCCCGTGGTTGATATAACTCTTGGTATCAATACAAACCTTGCGCGTGAAATTCTCACGGGCTTCCTTCGATCTGAAGTGACACGCGTGGGCATGTCTCATGCGGTGGTTGGTCTCTCCGGCGGACTTGACTCCGCGCTTTCGTGTATATTGGCGGTTGAAGCGCTTGGCGCTGAAAATGTGCTGGCCGTGCGAATGCCGTATAAACTTTCCAGTAGTGACTCGCTGGACCATGCGCAATTATTGATCGATCAACTTGGTGTTCAAAGCAAAACCATCGAGATCACAGATATGGTGGAACCGCTCTTCAAGATGCACCCAGATATTTCAAAAATGCGTATGGGCAACATTATGGCACGCGAACGCATGATCGTACTCTTCGATCAAAGCGAAGTCTTCAAAGGACTCGTCATCGGCACCAGCAACAAGACCGAGATATTGCTTGGTTATAGTACGCATTATGGCGACTCCGCCAGTGCCATGAATCCGATTGGCGATCTGTATAAGACTCAAGTCCGCCAGCTTTCACGCGCGATGAATATCCCCGCCCCGATCATTGATAAGCCGCCTTCAGCCGATCTATGGGAAGGCCAAACCGATGAAGGTGAATTAGGCTTCACATATGGTGAAGTGGACAAACTTCTTTATCTGCTTGTTGACCAGCGTTACAGTCCGCTGGAAGCGATTGAAGCGGGCTTCAACGAAAAATTTGTGAATGCCGTTACAACGCGCATCCGCCGCAATCAATTCAAACGTATGCAGCCGCCGATTGCCAAGATCAGCAATCGCACCATCGGCTATGACTTTTTGTATCTGCGCGATTGGGGCACCTAATGGGGCTGCACATTCCGCCTTCACTCAAGCACAAACGTTTCTTCTACCTTTGGCTTGGACAACTGATCTCCATCGCAGGAACCCAGATGCAAATCTGGGCTTTATTTTGGCACATCAACCAGCTGAATAAAAATCCCATCGCACTGGGCGGCATTGGCCTCGCGCGCATTTTGCCCGTCATTATTTTTTCTCTGATCGGCGGCGCGGTTGCCGACTCACGGAATCGACGGAACGTGATGTTCGTTACCCAAACTGTCGCCGCGCTTCTTGCTTTAACGTTGGGCCTGCTCACCCAATTTGGGGAGATCACCATCTGGCATATTTACGCCATTACTGCATTACAGGCCATTGCCGTCGCCTTTGATGGACCATCACGCCAATCCCTGATTCCGAATCTAGTCCCCGCAAAAGATCTGCCAAATGCCTTCAGCATGACATTCACTGCATTTCAAGCAGGCTCGGTCATCGGCCCGGCGTTGACCGGTGTGGTGATCGCATTTGCGGGTCAATCTGCTGTGTATTATTTCAATGCGTTTTCCTTCCTCTCGGTTTTGCTCGCCCTCTTTATGATCGGTGACGTACCGCAGACGATTTCTGAGAAAATGTCTGGCATTAGTGTCGAGTCGATTCGCGAGGGGATTCAATTTATCTTAAGCAAGCCGGTCATTCTTTCGACCATGCTCCTGGATTTTGTCGCCACGTTCTTTGCTTCAGCAAACACTTTACTTCCCATTATTGCCACAGGTGTCCTGCATGTTGGAGTGGTGGAGTACGGATATTTATCCGCGGCGCAGGCGGTGGGTGCGGTGGCTGCTGCCCTGGTCATCTCTCAAGTACGCGAACTGCGCAAACAGGGACAATTATTTCTTGGCGCGGTAATTATTTTTGGAATTGCAACTGTAATTTTCGGCATGACAAAATCCCTCCTGATCGCGTGGCTGGCACTTGCAACCACCGGTGCGGCAGACGGAGTCAGCACGATCATTCGCAACACTATTCGGCAGTTACAAACTCCCGATCACATCCGCGGACGTATGACCAGTGTCAATCAAATATTTTTTCAGGGCGGTCCGCAGTTGGGTGAGATCGAAGCTGGTTCAGTGGCGCAATTCTTCGGCGCACCTTTCGCTGTCATCACCGGCGGGATCGGCTGTATCATCGGCACGCTGTTGATCATCCGCAAGTGGCCGCAGTTGAGAACCTACAACGGCGATGAACCAATGCTGGCTGGTGCAAAAGCCGATTAATAAATAAATATTCCGGGATTATGGGTTTAAAAGAATATCAAGACAGATACTTCGCACACAGAGAAGATTTAAACCGTAAACACAAAGTCTCGAAGACTCAAAGTCACAAAGTTTTTTTCTTGGCGCCTTTGTGACTTTGTGTCTTGGTGGTTAAGAAACCATCACACTTACACCCTCGCCTTGAGGCGGATTTTCGATAAGGCGTTTCATTTCTGCGGTTACGGCTTGATGAATGATGGCGGAGTCGGTTGTCCCTAGTTCTTTGGCGTAGATCGGTTCACCAATTTGTATGCGGACATGCACATCATGTTTCATGAATCCCACATGTGCAAGAATTTGAAGCGCGGCGGCCAGCTTTTCCTTTTCTTCTTTTGTTCTTTTTATATTCAACAGAAAATGATTTGCGGCCTTGTCCCAAACCACACCGCGAACCAAAATGGGCAGGATCGCGGTCTCTGGCGCCATGCGGATGAATACGCCTGCGGAGTCTGTCCATGCTTGCAGAGAGTCCACTGCGCCTTTGTACATATCAGGATCGGGTTCGATGTGACCAGCGGGGAAGGTGAGTGCTGCGCCGCCGGCGCGTAAATGTGCTGTGACCTGCCGCACCAGACTCACTCGTGAGGCGGCATCATCTTTTACGTAAAAGAGTTGATTGCTCATGTTGGGCAGTGCATTAAGAAATGGACGGTCCAGGGCGATGATCTTCAGGTCATTGCGTTGGAGCGCACAAAATGCGGAGAGGGTGTCGCTCATGCCCGGATGATTGGATAATGCCAGAAACGCAGAATCAGGAATCAGGTCCAGACCGAAGACGCGCACGTCACTGACGAAGTGTTTTTGTGTCAGACGCGATGCATCCACGAGGCCGTGGGTTGCGATGGCGTTGTCAAATTCCACCATGAAATCTGCAAAGTTAATTGCAGGACGTAAAAAAAGTTTGCGAAGAATTTTTGAAAGAATGGGGCGGTTTTGCCAGTCAAAAGAAGAAACAAGATCATCGAGATTGATCTGCGTTAAGAGTTCAAGATTGGATGTCATTCGGGTTCCAGTGAAAAGTGAAGCGGATAGCCTTCAAGCCCGGCCGCGAAATGTGCCTTGTTGATTAATCTTTCGGCTTCGGTTTTGGGGAGCGTTTTTACATACGCAATGCCTTTGATGTGTGCCGTAAGCATGATGTCTGCGGCTCTGTCTGTGCCAAGATAAAAAATGGAAGTGAGGATATGTACAACAAAATCCATTGGGGTGACATCGTCGTTATGAATGATGACGCGATAAAGAGGCTCAAGCTCGGTTTCTGTTTCTTCGATGATCTCGATCTCAGGGGAGATTTGTAGTTTCATCATCCCTTATTCATCATCCTTTTTCCATGCATTGTTTAGTTTGTGGATTTCGTCAGCGCTTAAGGAGATATCTGCTGCGTCAAAATTTTCCCTGATGTGCTGCGGATTAAATGACATGGGAATGGTAATGACTCGCGGCTGTGATACCAGCCAGGCCAGTGCGATCTGAAATGGCGTGGCCGAATGTGCGTTTGCAATTTCGCCCAGCGTTTTGTTGACGCGCACGCTGCGAAATTTTACAGGCGAATAAGCCGTGACCAAAATATCGTTTTGCTGACAATATTCCAAAACGCCGTTCTTGACATAGGATTGATCGGGCAGGCGGTAGGGAACTTGATTGGTGATGATGGGAGTCTCTGAAAGTGATTGCGATTGTTTCAATAACTTTAAGTTAAAGTTGCTCACGCCCAAATGTTTTATTTTTCCAGCCTGCACGAGTTTGTTCAATGCGCGGAAGGCTTCAGGCAGATTCATGCCCACACGCGGCCAGTGGATGAGATACAGGTCAATGTATTCCATCTTGAGGCGGCGCAGACTGTTTTCGCAGGATGTGAATACATCATCATAGTCAAGATGCTCGGGTGAGACTTTTGAAGTGATAAATAAATTTTCGCGTTTGGAATTTGTTTCGCGTATGGCGCGCCCGATCAGCTCTTCGGCGTGACCCGCTGCGTCATATTCGGCAGTGTCGAAGTGTGTGTATCCGATCTCCAGCGCGGAATGCAGAGCGGTCGTCGAAACAGAATCAGTTGTCAGGTCGGGGGAGGATTCGCCGCCGATCTTCCAGGTGCCGAATCCGATCTTTGGGAGAGTCAGGTTATGGATGGTTTCGTATTTCATAAGTGAAATTATAGCATTATAAAAAAGTCCGCCTGATATCAGGCGGACTGGATTTCTCAAGGTGCTTGTAATAATTCCGGCGGTGCGTTTACGCCTGCGCTTAAGGAGCGCAGGAATGCTTCGAGTTGTGCCATTTCGATTTGTGTAAAAGGAATCATCACCAGTTCACTGTGACCCACAGGCGCGATGGGCGCAGACCTGTAATGCCGGATCACTTCAGCCAGTGTCGCGATCTGACCCGCGTGCATGTAAGGCCCGGTCTCGGCCACGTTGCGAAGTGTGGGCGGCTTGAATGCGCCATCAAGTTGATGACCTTCGGAAACTATATAACGTAATTCGGCACAATCATTTTCACCGGCATCACTCCATTGACTCAGACAATTGAATTCATCGTTGAGTACATTTCTTGCACCTGTTGCGCGGCCGTCATCAGCAGGCAGGTCGTTTGCGGCGGGCACACCTGTGTTATGAAAATCATTGTTTGTAAATAACGGCCCGTTATGACATTTGATACATTGCGCGCGGTCAATGAACAATCGCAGCCCAGCGACTTCGTCAGATGTGAGCGCGGCTTTCATTGCGGTCTTGTCATCTTTTAACAGCGCTTCTACATAAGTATCAAAACGTGAAGGCGCAGGCATGATCAAACGTTCGTATGCGGCAATTGCTTTGCCCATGTTCACATACACTTGTGTCACGGCATCGCGGTCTGGGGTCATCGCATCCCATGCGGCGCGCGCAGTCATCTCCACGGGCGCGGCAATTTCAGGGAAGCTGCGCGGTCTGAAAAATCTGGCAGGCTGCCAAAAATGGATTCATATTCTGCACGATACACTTCATCGATCAAGTGCGCGTATTGTGCGCGCGTGCCGCCGTGTTCCACTGCGCTTTCCAGCGGCCCCAACGCCTGCGCCCATTGACTATCTTTGCGGCCATCCCAAAACATCCACGGGCTGTAGGCGGTGCCAATGATGGTCATTGTTTTTCGTGAGGTTGTGCCAACGCCTTGCGCGAGGGGCAGCCCATCCGAAAACATTAACTCGGGTTTATGGCAGGTGGCACAAGCCACTTCGCTGTTGGAGCTAAGGCGTGTGTCAAAAAATAATTTTTGTCCGAACTCCGCCGCCCTGGAATTATCGGCATATAGATTGGATGGATCAGGAGGAAGCGCAGGCAGACTGCCGATCCATAGCGACTTTAATGTGACAACTTCCGCTTCACTCCACGACGTTTGCCTGCTCTGTGCCCAAAGGAAAATGGCCGCGGCTGTGAGTATGATTCCGCCACTGATCAAGATCATGCGCTTCATGTTTTAGTTACTCAAGAATTAAATTAAATGTGACGTTATCGCTCTGTCCATCGGCATTGATATTGAACTTGACTTCCCAAAAGCCGAGCATTTGGAACTTCATGCCTTCCACGCGATAATCGCCATTGCCGAGGTCTTCCGTCACTTCGGGTTGGGTGGGCAAACCGTGACCATGCTGCGGCATTCCGCCATCGACCAGAATCTCAGCGCCTTCCACAGGCTGCCCATCTGCGGTCTCGATGTGAATTGTCCACGAGTGTATCTGGTTGAGCGGCAGGGGGCTGGAGTCACTGCTATAGGATACCCGAAACAGGCCTGCGTCCGAAAGAAGCGTGGTGGATGTATCCAGATCAGCTGGCGCAGACTGATTCCCCATCATCATCGGGTGTATGAATCGTGGTCCAATGATCGGCATGAGAAGAATAAATCCAATGATCACAATAATGGTAGTGATGACCGTTGTGATGATAACGGTTGTCGTTTGTTTTTTCATATACGCTCCTATGGCTTTAAGAATGAGCGTGATTTTAGTTTGGTTTTCAGGAGAACTTTGTAAAGATTCAATAAAGGAATTGACTAAACATCCGCCTTGCAAAAGGCGGATGTTTAGATGTTTTTTAAAACTTTAAGCAATATTATATTTCCAGTGATGTGTGCCAGGAGATGACGCGATTTCTGCCTGATTGTTTTGCGTCGTAAAGCGCCTGGTCTGCTCTGCGCAGGATCAATTCCAAAGTGTCCCGTTCAGATTCCATTTCTGTAAGACCAAGGCTGATGGTAATGGATGCGGAGTGCTTGTCTAATTCAATAATGGATTGGGCAATGATGCGGCATAATCGCTCGCAAACTTGATACGCCTGTTCACAGTTGGTTTCCGGCATGAGCAGGGCAAATTCTTCGCCGCCAAAGCGTGCGAACAGATCCATTTCGCGGATATTCTCGCAGCAGATTTTTGCAAATGTGATGAGCGCCTGATCTCCGGCTGGATGCCCAAACTTATCATTGATATTTTTGAAATGGTCAATGTCTATTAATGCCAGCGATAGGGGAGATTTGGTACGCGCAGCGCGTTTTAATTCCATTTCTGCCAGATCAAGCAAATGCCGGCGGTTGAATATCTGCGTAAGCATATCGGTTACGGCCAGTTTTTCAAATTTGGTTTGAATCTGCTTTAGGTCGGTGATGTCATGCCAGACAATTAGCCTTCCAACATTTTGATTGCGATGATCCAGCAGAGGGGAGATGTGAACATCGAAATGAGTACTATCCAGGATGACCTCGGCATGTGTTTGATTGATGCCGCGAAATTTTTTATGACATCGGGCCATTTTTGGAATAGGAATCCGACGGGCTGCCCGATGGGTTGTGCCGAGACACCGATCAATTTTTGCGCAGCGGGGTTAATATCCACCACTCGTTTTTGCCTGTCCAGAACGATGACGCCCTGGCTCATGTTTTCAATGAGCACACTGCGGGCGATGGGCACAATATCGAGAAAATGAAAACGCATGAGGGCGAAGGCAATTGTCAGCGCGGTGACCGTGAAAATGAAGGGAGTAATATCGGCATCTGGTAACGGTCCGCCGTTTAAAATAAATGAGATGTGTACCATCCATGGGATGATGGCTGCGGCCAGGATCGTGCTTGTTTGTTTTCGATAAATTCCAATAGAACCGTAGAGGGTTATGCATAATACGATGATGCTGATAAAGATCAAAATGTAGGAATAATAAATATTAGCCCATGCGACCGGCCCGACGTCCAAAGTGCGGACTGTGTTTAGCGCGCGCTTTCCTCCAAAATACAAATTGTGCCACGGGTCAGTCCATAGACGGATGAAAATGACAACCGGCTCAATCAGCAGGGACAAAATAATTGGGCGCTTTAATAATTTTTGGAACTGGGCATACTCGAGCGTAAAGAGCAGGAAGGCCGTTGGCACAATAAATGCCCCGAGGAGTGTGCTATCCAGCCAGAAGTATGGGGTCGGGCCTGGGATATCAGCCCAGAAAATGGCGTAGGTAATATCCCACCAGCTTAAAGCAAGTAAAAAAACAATAAGAGGCCGCGCGCCTGTTGCTGCTTGATGGGTGTACCAGATCATGATGACGACAATTAAACATGCAATTCCAGCCGTCATGAGCAGGCGCTGTAGTGAATGTTAGGTGGAGTCATTGTTTGAAAAAACATATAACTATTTCTTCAGTTTTACTATTGGAAGCCTGTGTATTAACTGATGAACTCGGGGAAATTTTTTACGATCTCGCTATATTCTTTGGCTGCTTCATTCCAGTCATTGCTGCCGGTTGTGATCGCCAGATCGAGATTGAGCAATCTGCCAACGCATTGATTCGCTTTTGTCAGCCGGTCTTCAAATTGTTTCTTAAAGACGCTGCTTATAGTTGCAATAAAGCCAAAGATCGCCACCAGAATGCAGGCCAGTCTCCATCCGCCATCTTCTGCTTGCGCTGCGGCTTGTGAGAATACATTGTTACCGCCAATGGCAGCGGCCATGCTCGCGATCAGAGTCGCTGCGGCAGGCGAGATGACATTCGCCAGAAATAATTGTGAGTCTGTTTTGCGAATATCGGCTGTTTTACTTTTCGCCACATTCAGGCTGGCTTTTACTGAATTGATAAATTTTTCATGATCCTGTGTTCCCTTGCTGTCTGTCACGTTTGCCTCCAATAAATAATTAGAATCTAATGTCTGTTACAACTATACATTAATCCCGCAGACAAATCAACAAAAAACCCGCTTAATTAAAAGCGGGTCTGGTTTTCCTTGTTGCTCGTTACTTATTACTTTTTACTACGTACTGCTCTATGCGGCAACCGCCATCTGTTCCTTCGCGGATTCAAATCCCCGGCGCAGGGCTTCGTAATTCTTCGGCAGCAAATGTTGATGACGCGCAGGCAAATGTGCCTTGAGTGCAGCTTCAAGTGTTTCAAGCGTCACTTCTGGCAGTGCTGCCAACAGTGCGCCCACAGTGACCATGTTGGTTAATTTCTTGTCGCCAATCTGTTCCGCAATTTCATTTGCAGAGACAAAGACCACGTTGATATCGTCACGTTTTGCGCCGCGATCCACCATGGATTGATTCACAACCAGCGTCCCGCCGGTTTGCATCATGGGTTCATATTTGTCAAATGACGGCAGATTTAAAGCAATGACCAACGGCGGATTCTTTACCAGTGGTGAACCAATTTCATGGTCAGCGATGACAACGGTGCAGTTCGCCGTCCCGCCGCGCATTTCAGGGCCGTACGATGGAATCCATGTCACTTCCTTGCCTGAGTCCATGGCCGCGTATGCAATGACCTGACCCGCAAACAACACACCCTGTCCGCCAAAACCTGAGATGATGATTTCTTTTTGCATTTATTCGCTCCGTTCATATGGATCAGATAATAAGTGATTAGTTGATTAGGAAAACCTAATTACCTGATCACTTATTCCTAATCTTATATTTTGATCTGCTTGATCGCATCGCTGACTTTAAAATCACCCAGCGGATACGCGGGCATCATGTGCTCTTCCACGAATTTCAACGAATTGACGGGCGTCATGCCCCAATTGGTTGGGCAGGTGGAAAGCAACTCGACTACCGAGAAGCCAAGTCCGCGGGCTTGCACTTCAAATGCCATGCGGATCGCCTTCTTTGCCAGACGAATATTTTTTGGATCATGCAATGAACGGCGCACACAATACCCAACGCCGTCTAATGTGGAAAGCATCTCAGAGACTCGAATCGGATAGCCCTGCGTTTCCACATCACGGCCATTTACCGAAGAGGATGTTTTCATGCCGGGCAAAGTTGTCGGCGCCATTTGTCCGCCGGTCATGCCGAAGTTTGCATTGTTGATGAAGATCACAGTGATATTTTCACCGCGCGCGGCAGCATGCACAATTTCACCCATGCCGATCGAAGCCAGATCGCCGTCACCTTGATAAGTGAACACAATCCGGTCAGGCATCACACGTTTCACACCGGTTGCCATCGCGGGCGCGCGTCCATGCGGCGCTTCTACAAAGTCTGTATCAAAATAGTTATAAGCAAATACAGAACATCCCACAGGTGCAACACCGATTGTCCTATCGATGACGCCCATCTCTTCCAAAACTTCCGCCACCAGGCGATGAGCTACGCCATGTGTGCATCCCGGACAGTAGTGGGTGGGTGTATCTGTAAAGCCTTCAGGTCTGTCGTACACTAAATTCTCTTTTAACATTTTGCCTCTATGCCTGCGTCATGCGTTCAAGCCACGCGTCACGCGGATGAACATCCACACTCAACTTGACCTTCGCCATGCGATGGATCTCATTCAATATCTCATCGGGGAACGGAACGACTCCGCCCATGCGCCCATAGAATTCGACGGGCACACGGCCTTTCACCGCCAACCGGACATCTTCCAGCATTTGGCCTGAATTCATCTCTGTGACAAGGAACGCATCAACCCGCGCTGTAAGCTGGTCGATCACCTCAAACGGAAACGGGCTGACAGTGATCGGTCTTAACAAACCCACCTTGATCCCCTCGGCACGCGCTTCGCGGACAGCAGACAAAGCCACACGTCCCGCTGTGCCAAAGCCGATGATGACAAATTCCGCATCATCCAGAAAATATTCCTTGTACCGAACTTCATTCGCTTCGATGGTCTTCCAGCGCTTAAGCACCCGCAGATTCATCTTCTCTTCTTCAATCGGATCCAGATAAATGGAGGAAAGAATGCGGCGTTCGCGTTTTCCCATTTTTCCGTCGGTGGCCCAATCCCAATTCGCGCGCTTGATCGGTTTCATCTCAGGCATTTGTGCGGGCTCCATCATTTGCCCCACGCAGCCATCGAGGATGACCATGCAGATCGAGCGGTACTTCTCAGCGAGGTCAAAGGAAAGACCCATCAAGTCGATTGCTTCCTGCACAGATGCAGGAGCCAGTACGATCGGCTGATAATCTCCATGTCCGCCGCCGTGGACGGCTTGGTTATAGTCTGCTTGTGCGGGCGCAATATTGCCCAAGCCTGGTCCGCCGCGCATCACGTTGACCAACACCGCGGGCACTTCAGTCCCTGCAATATAGGAAACGCCTTCCATCATCAAACTCATACCCGGGCTAGATGATGATGACATGACACGCACACCTGTGCAAGCTGCGCCATATACCATGTTGATCGCGCCCAATTCAGATTCTGCCTGCACGAAAGCACGTCCCAATTCGGGCATGCGCCGTGAAAGATATTCAAGTACTTCTGTTTGCGGGGTAATGGGATATCCGAAATACGCTTCAAGCCCGGCGCGGACAGATGCTTCGGCGATCGCTTCATTCCCTTTCCATAACTCTTTTGGCATTTTTTGTTTATCTCCGTTCATGTTACCGTTTGGTAATCCATGGAAAGATGAAAGAGGAAAATAACATCTTTCACCTTTCTTACACACTGATCGGCGCAGCCACCTTTGACGTTTCACGATAGACCGTGATCGCTGCATCAGGACAAACTACCGCACAAATAGCACACCCCGTGCAACCGTCCTTGAACGTGTGCGCGGGGTGGTAGCCCTTGGGGGTGAGGTGTGACATATTTAGCTCAATCACACTCTGTGGACATGCTCCTATGCAAATTTCACATCCTTTGCAGTAGGTATCACTTACTTCGATCCAACCTTTAGCTGGCATTTACAACTCCTTTTATACGAGAAGTCGGACATAATTTAGCGGGATTACCGCCAACTTGATTATGTCGTTTTCCGACAATTGCGAGTAGTGCCAAGCGTCACAGACAAGGACGCCGAAGGTCATTGCTTTTTTATGTCTATTCCCGGCTGATTTGTTCGATTTTTTCCTTCAATTGTTCCGCTTCTATTTTAGATTCGAGCGTTCCCGGTTCGGTTTTATGCCCGTCAGTGAAGGTAAATTTCAACCCATAAGTAGATGGTCCGTTATCCCAATCATGTGTCATGATTTCAATGCTTTTCAATTGATTTAACGAATATTTCCTGACTCGCAACGGCGTGACTGTCGACTCATACGCATGAGTAATTGTGCGGCGGACAAGGTCAATAGTCAGGGTCTGATTTAATCCGAAGATGGCACCAGCCATGAATGCCAGGCTGACCGCGATTGCTCCCAATGAAATGGCAAGGAAGAAAAGCGTAAATAAATTGAAACCCGTCCAGCCCGGCTTGATCAGCAATTCATAGGGAGCCATACACGGGAGTAGACCGATTATGAAGAGAAAAACACGCAGCCCGGTTGACATCTGCTCTGTGATCTCGATTCGTTCGTTGTTTTGAATGACGACTGACATGTTTATCCTTTGGGCGGAATGTCGCGTGCCATCTGTACGCCAATTTTATATAACTGTTTCATTTTCTCCGCATCAGGCGGCTGGGATGCGCTGTTTGCGTACGAGATGGTTAGCGTGTCGCCGCCTGTATGCAGTGTCAAAGTGGGGTTGGCTGAAAGTGTACGCAGGAATGCATCAGGCAGAGAGATGCGGCTTGCGGAAAAATCAGAAGTGCTGATCAGATAGCGGTCATCAAGATTGGGGATGTGCTGGAATTTCACAACTTCCATTTTTATACCAGCAGCGGTTTCTGTGATTTGATTGGCAATGGCCGTCAGTTTGCCTTCACCGCCCAAACGCGGACTGGCCGCGAAGTGCGGAAGATTCCATGTGGACGAGACAAATGCCAGCACATCCGTTTCGAGCGGATGATAGTGAATCTTACTGGAACGGCTTTTTACTTCACTGTCGGCCCTCCTTTACATCGCGGCGATGAAAGCCAAACATATAGACATCTCCGCTTGAAGAGTGACGTGAGTACACATTCTCCACGCGATATAGTTCGGGGCGGGTGATGTTGTTTACATACGTAACACGGTTAAGCAGGGTCAGAGTATCTTCGAGAAGTGATAACCCCAGCGCTTTTGCCAACGTATCATGTCTAGCCTTGCCTTTGCCGGCCACAACAATTACAAAGGCAACCATCATCAAAATAATTAAGAAAAAAACACAAACGACTGCAATTAATATTGTAAGGCTTGATTGCATATTCTCCTCCACCAGGGCGCACTCAAAGTTAGACTCTATCTCATGTTATATACGTCCATTATTACAAATAGATTCTCTTGTTGAGTGTATTGCAAGGATATTGCAAGCGCTTTCGTTTGCCTCCCTCTTGTTTATTGCTTGCGAACGGGCGATTTTATGGAACCGGGGTTTCGTTTGCAAGAATAGTCACTGATGTGACTAGGATCGTGTTACAGCCTGCATCCGTCATATAGCCGAGATATTTTCCCTCTGAATCATATTTGTCAATCTTGAGAATTTCCCGCCCGCTGATGCTGACGTTATCCCATTTTCTGATTAACTTTAATTGGTCGAAAATTTCCGCCGTGGCGGGAAAAATATGCAGGAGATTGATCGTTCCCGTTGGAGCCGCGTCGTCCCAGTGGTAAAAGAATTTATGCCCCATCACACTCACATCCACAACATCTTTCAATGCGTAATCTCCCGTGGTGACAAGAATATCATGCGACATGAACGGTGCAGACGAATCATACCAAAGCGAAGTGTGGCGCACCACTCCTGTAAAGTGGAGTCAGTGGGTAACTCGAAAGTCACATCCCATGTATATCCTTCAAGATTAACGATCTGTTTGTAATCAGACGAGATGGTTAGATCTTCAAATGGCGGCCTGCCTGAAATATCAACCCCGCAGGATGCCATAAAAATCATACTCATTACCAGAACGAATATTTTTTTATATTTCGATTTCAACATTTTTTCCCATCTCCAGCCATCGCAGCTTCTCGCTTAATCCCGCGGCTGTAAATTCCTTTTCGATGACCGACCTGCCTTCCCGAAAATGTTTCCAGCCTTCATAGTGGATCGGAATGAGCGTGCGCGGATTTAAGACTCGCGCCGCTTTCACCCCATCTTTCGCATCCATCGTAAAGCGGATCGGACCCGTAATCGGGAAGCTGGCTCTGCCCAAGTGAAATATCCCCACGCTGACAGTGAATCGCTCCGCCACTTCCTGAATGCCGTGATAAAAGATCGTGTCGCCGGTGATGTACAATGCGCCGTTCTGCTGGCCTTCCCATTCCAGCATGAAACCAATTGTCTGCCCTGCAAACGGGCGCACGAATAATGGTCCGTGCTGGGCGGGGGTGGCGTGACTTTTACTTTTGTATCGCCTGACTCCAAAATTGTGCTTTGCCAGTTTGCCAGTCCCTCAGCATTGCCGCGCAAACGTCTTTCGCCTGAAGTGGTTGTTAACACACGTTTGGCCTTTGGCAAAAAGGTACGCCCCGCTTGATCAAGATTATCTTCATGATGATCGTGGCTTAATAACACGCATCAATCTGCCCGAGGGCTTCCGTCGAAACAGGGGAATTTGTCAGCTTTGTCGAGCCGGTGCCCCAGCCGAAGGAATATTTCCCGCCAGCAGGATCAAATACGGGGTCGGTTAAGATGGCAGCTTTCCAATCTCAAAAGCATGGTTGCAGTGCTGATATGGGCGATTTTGAAATTCAAGATGATTTCCTCTGTAAATTTTTTAGAATTGTTCCGCCATCATTGAAGCTCAAGGGAACGAATACCTGCAAAGTGAACACAAAACACGTTTTCAAGCAGAGTGAATAAGCCGAGGTAGTACCAGTTCTCAGGCCAGAGAGGAATATCCATTTGCAGATTAAATAATTTTCCAAGATGGATGGGCTTCATTTTACATTCCAAGCAATTTCATTTCGTGTTTCAATGTTTCGGCCAACCCTTCCTTGAGTGGGCGCGGATCGTAGCCAAGATCGCGTTTGGCCTTGCTGTTATTGCCGATATAAGTGACGCCCGCAACGACACGCAGACCTTCACCTGTGAAACTCTCTGGAACAGAAATCACTTTATCAAGCACATACATCATCGCAGACATTACTCGCAGCATGCCCGCAGGCACGGCCATCGGTAAGCGCACGCCTGCGATTTCTTTTGCGATTTCGAGCCCGTTGATAAAGGTGTGCGTTGATCCGCAGATGTTGTAGTTCTCGCCGACTTTCCTTTTTCCATGGCGAGCCAATGCGCGTGTGCAATGTCATCCACGTGTGCCCAGGAGAAGGCGGTTTGTTTGGGCATGACAGGTAATTGCTTTGTCAGATATTGGATCAACGAAGTGCGCACGCTGCTCGTGTCACCGGGGCCGTAGACGAGTCCGGGCTGCACGATGACAAGCGGCAAACCTTCCTTGATCATTTGCACAGCAACATCATGCGCGCCGGCTTTGGTCTGATCGTAGACACTGATATGTTTACCTGTGAAATGATAATTTTCATCGGCTTCCACACCATGTGTATCCGAGTTGACAGCGAGTGTGCTGGTGTATACGCCTTTCGGAATATTCAATTCCTTCATCAACTCAAGCACGTTGCGTGTGCCTTCCACATTGATCGCAACCGCCTGACTCTTATCGCGCACCCCGACTTTATACCAGCCTGCCACATGGAAGACTCCATCCACGCCGGTCATCGGTTTGCGCATGGACTCTTTCTCGGTCACATCGCCCTGATAGAGGGTGACTCCCAATTGGGCCAGATCTTGCGCTTTGGCAGGATTGCGCACCACAGCGATCACATCGTGACCCGCTTCTCTAAGTTGATGGGCGAGTCGTCCGCCGATAAATCCAGTTGCGCCAGTAATAAAATATTTCATGAGTAAATTCCTTTTTATGATTTGGATTGTTGCTCAATGCCATACAGCAAAGAGGTTAATATGTTTTGAAATTCAGAGTTGAAGTCCAGATCGAAAGCGGACAGTCCTTCTTTTTCAATGACTTTGCGCGCAATGGGGGATGGGTCAGTGAGATGCCATAAGCCAACGACCAAAGCCTGACATTGCAAAATAACATGCGCACCTTCGCCTGCTTTCAGAAAAGGCAGTGACCTTTCCAGCTTTGCGCCCGTGCCTGCCAGTTTTTGCAGGATGATCTGCTTGTGCTTGAAGATCGATTCGTAGCTGACGTTTTGCTCAAGGATGGTCGAGTGGATGGCAAGCAGACGGGTAAATTCGGCCCGCTCTTGCAGTGAATCTGCAACCAGAGATGCGATTTTGGAAATGGAAGATTTCGCTTTAAGTGAATCCAGTTCCATATCCACTGCGTCGAACCACTCGATGAGTTGGTCTTCCATCAATGCCAGAAACATTTCCTCCTTGGTGGGGAAGTATAGAAAGAGGGTGCCTTTTGCCAGTTTGGCTTTGAGTGCCACTGCAGCCATGGTCACTTCGCTGTAGGAAGTGTTTTTGAAAGTTTGCATGGCGGCGGTCAGGATGACCTGCCGCTTTTCGAGTTTGTCTTCTTCGTTTGTTGCGCGTTGTTTTTTCATAATATAAATGACCTGTGGTCATTTATAACTGACCACAGGTCATTTTGTCAAGAGGTTTATGGCAATCTTTCGTTTTTTATTTCGTTAATTGATTGACCATTCCCTTCATCATGCTGGGGACGATTAATTTGTGAAATGGTTTTACAGGCAGGAAATATAGCTTTCCCAGCCAGTTGTGAATTTTGACAATCGTTGAGATATGAAGTTGGTTTTCTTTTTTATCGAGCAACAGGGAGACGCGAAAATTAAGATGTTTATCATCTTCGCCTAAAATGATTTCGTTCTCATTTCCATCGAAAACTTTGAACAAGCAGACTCTTTGTCCAATTTCACCTTTGAAGTCCTTTAGCACGGTTTTATGTTTTGCTTCACTTGAGCCGGATGTCTTTAATCCAATAATCGAAACGATTTTGTTGCGTAATGTGAAAAGCCAGCCCACCCAGACTGGACTTGATGTGAAGAAGGATTTTCCAACTTTTTCAACGTTTTAAGTTGTTCGTATCAAGTGCAACTGAATAACTGTCCAGATAATCATAGGCGGTATTTTTTAACAGGGATGTATTAGGCAGGCTGGATTTTATTGGTTTCATACTTGCCTATTATCCCCAAATGTGTGTTCTGGAACGAATCTGAATGCTTCAAACCATATCCCAAAATACGGTCCATGCTCGAATGACCAAATAAGATTAGGCCGGCAAATTGCAGAGATGCGCTGGTCAGAAGCACACCAATGACAAAGATACTGATTCCCAGGGCCTTGTGGTGAATGAAGTTATAAGTCATTGCGCCAACTTTGGGGCTGACAAGATAACCGATCATGCTGAGGTCGGGGACAAATAAAAATAATGGATACCACCACCAGGCAAATTCTAATTTTGAAAAAAGAAAGATGGAGAGACCGAACATAAATAATTCTTCGAGTTTAAGTAAATTTTTCATTTTAATTTTCCTTGTTTGCGTAAATTACAGATAAGGTTTGTAATGTTGAACCATGATCTCAACCGCCTGTTCCAGAGCGGCTTCGTTGATTTTCTGTCCCATACTTTCAATGTAGGGCAGTAAGGTATGTCCTAAAACCCAGCCGGTGAAAACAACATTATGCAATTCGTCTGGATTAAGAGCGGCTCTGTTTCCACCTGTGCCTGCCAGCCCTTTAATAATTTTTTCCTGATCTGCGAGTCTTTGCTCCTGAATTTCGCGAAAGCGGCGGGCTAGGAGCTTGTCATTACGGAGCAGGGCGCCGAGTTCGCGAAAAAAGAATGGATAGGACCAGATGATCTCAAAATTAAGGCGCATCATGCGGCGCAGTGTTTCAAGCGTGAAAGGTTGTTCCGTGGGTTGATAGATCACATCGAACTGTTTGAACATTTCCTCCATGATGGCACGGATGACCTCTTCCTTGTTCTTGAAGTGATACTGTAAATTTCCAGCGCTCATTCCTACAACTTCGGCCAAAGCATTCATTGAGATCGAAGCCGTGCCAGATTGATTGAAAACCTCGATCGCTTTTTTTTAGAATATTGTTTTTCGTTTGTTGTGACGCTTTGTATACTCGTGGTGACATGACTTTTCCTTTTTAGTAATATGTTACTAATTTAGTATATTTATACTAAATTGTCAAGGGCAAAAAAGACACTCTGCAGGGATTGCCAGAGTGTCTTTTAGTAGAAATGATTGGTTGCTAATTTTATTAAGCAGATTGATGTTTCATGCGATATTGATAGAGAGCCAGTCCCGCCGCGCCGAACAAAATGGATGTGATAATCCCTTCGTTGGTGGGGGTGAACACAGCCGCCAGCGGACCGTTGACTTTGATGAATCCATTAATGAGCAGCGGCATACTTAATGCGTTGATGACGTTGTGCAAAACGAAGACCGGCCAAACCGATTTGCTGATCAAACGCAATTCACCAAACAGAATTGCTGTGGGGAACAAGACGAGTAATCCAATGGCGAGGAAGACGGGAATGCTGGTGGTGATGGATCCTATTAATACATTGCGGTCGAGGAAATAATAGTAGTACGGCAAATGCCATGACCACCACAGAATACCAACGATCAAATGATTCAACAGCGGACGAATGTTTGCGGCTTCTAATCTTGGGGTGAGGTATCCGCGCCACGCAAATTCTTCGAAGATGTTTTTCATCAGCGAGCCGATGAACATTGTGCCAGCTACAGAAAGATATGCGTTGAAGCCCTGCGCGGCAAATCCGTCCGCGTTGACGATGCCGAGGACGGTACCCAAGCCAAAGGTTAAGAGAGCGGCGAGCGGATAGACGAGGATCGCCACCAGATACCACTTCCAGCCTGAGAGGAGATTCAAGCCGAAGCCGGAATCCTTCCAGCCATCCCCGCCAAGGGCGCGCAGTAAAATTCCTGATAAGGCGGGCGTGGTGAGCCAGACCAGCGCGCCCAAACTTTGCATGGGCGGTTGTGTGTTACCGGTGACGCCGTTAAGCCAAATGCCGAGCCAGCCGCCGCCGACAGTGAAGAGTGCGACGATGATGATATTGCGAATGATCTTGTTCATTTTATTTTCCTATTTGAATGTTGTAATTTTTTGTTTCAACGCGCTCAATGGCCGAACGCAGCCAGGTCGCGTCAGATTTTGAGTTGATGTATCCCAGCTCAAGTGTGAGCATGGCAAAAAAAACGGTGCGCGGATCGGTGACTTTGCTGGGCGTGTTTTGAGTCATTTGATACACGGCTTCATACACGGCCAGCCGCTCTTCGATCTCTTTTAGTTTGAGGTTTAGCAAGTTTAGAATTTCTTCGTCGCTGAGCTTGCCGCCGAAATACACCTGAATCAGAAACGGTTCACGCGTATCGTGCTCGGGCAGGGGGGTGGAAAGCCATTGCTGTAATTCGGCGCGGCCGGTTTCGGTGATGTTGTAGATCTTCATATCAAGGCGTTCTTCGCGCTCGACCACTTCTTTTTCGACCAGACCTTCTTCGTCGAGCTGGGCCAGCGTGCGGTAGATCTGGCTTTGGTTGGCAGGCCAGAAATGCTGCACCGAGCGGTCGAAGGCTTTTTTGAGGTCGTAGCCTGAGAACGGGGCAAAGGACAAAAATCCGAGGATGGCGTGTTTTAGTGACATGGATTCCTTTCGTATAGCACTATAATACTTGTATTATAGTATAAGTATTATAAAAAAGTCAAGGCTAAATAAAAAAGTGACCGTGAAATTTTTTTCACGGTCACTTTTTTATTTTCGATGTTTTGCGCTCCATTCGCTTAGCGTGGTGTTTGGTTTTCCCAGCAAACGATCGGCTTCTTCGGGCGAGCCATCTTCGCCGTGACGTTCGTAATGTGTCATGAGCGTTGCTGTACTTTTCCATTCGGTGTTGAAGGTCAACGTGCCGAGTACCGATAACATCTTGGTTGAGATGGGGGAGATCTTCACCTCGGGCGCGGCAAGGCTTGTATAAATTTTCATTGCTTCGCCCATGGTGTACGTCTCAGGCCCGAAGATATAAAGTTCCTTGTTTAGTGTTTCATCGGTCTGGTAACTTTTTGCAACCATGCGCGCATAATCTTCCACCGCGATCCAATGCAGCGGATGGATTTGATTCCCGATCAGCGACATGCTTTTGCCCTGAATGAACAGCGGCAAGGATTCCATGAACCACGAAGCGCGGAATATCGTATAAGGCACGCCGCTGGATTTAAGAGCCGCTTCGCCCTTAAGCTTTGACCTGCTCTCCTGGCGTATCAGCCTTTTCCACACTGACAGCGTACGCCGAAAGGATCGTCACGCGGCCCACATTTTTTTCTTTTGCAGCCTGTGCAATATCGCGCGTGGCGATGTGGTCCATGCGGTCGAAGTCCGCGTCACTTGGCCCACCCTTCAAACTAATGTGGACTCCGTCTACGCCAATCATCGCTTCTTTCAAAGCAGCAGTGTTATCCACATCACCTTTGACGATTTCATATCCAGCGCCCACAAGCTTCTGCGCCTTTTCAGGATTGCGCGCCAGCAAGCGGACATTGAATCCATCCGCCTTGAGTTGTTGTGCCACGGGCTTTCCAAGCATGCCCGTCCCGCCGATGACGAGAATGGTTTTATTTGTGTTTGTCATGTCTTTTACCTGTTTTTGATAAGCCGATTTGTTTTGCAAACTTGATGATTCGATTTGTGTCCCGAATTGCGGGACCATGCCCGAAGCAAATCACCTGCGGCTTGAGAGCAGCGATCTTCTTGATGGATTTGCGGTTTTGTTTCCAGGCCAGTTGTAAAAACTGCGGGAGGAGCGTTGAGTTCTGGCATGGTTGTGAAAAAATTGATATTGCGCAGCACATCACCTGCTATCAACACGCCGTCACGCTCGCGCCAAAAACAAACATGCCCCGCCGAATGTCCAGGCGTTTCGATGACGACAAAATCTTCAACCCTGTCGCCTTCCTGCAAAATGCGGTCAACGGGATGACCAGGTCCAGCCATAAAATTTTGTTCGAAGATGGCAACTGGGTGTTTTGGGTTCGGCATGGCCCCGACCACCAAACCGCTCTCCGCAGCAGATTTATCCTTCGCACCCACCCAAAACGGAATCCCCAACTTTTTGCATAATTCCGCGCTTGCGCCCTGATGGTCTGGGTGTGCGTGGGTCAGCGCGTGCGCGGTCAACTTATGGTTTCCAAGCTGACGCAGAATGGTTCGCCCCGAAACCTTGATACCCGCATCAATCAACGTGGAGCCGATCAAGTAGGTGTTAACCAACTGACGCGGCATGACTGGAATTTGAAAAACGTCTTTTGCAATTTGAATCATGTTGTCCTCTTGCCCCGTTTATACAGTCTTCCCCAACGTCAGAGTCAAGGGTGTGCGTCATCTTTTTTTGAACAGAAACCACCAGCCTGAGATTAAACCGATTGCCCCGCCAAGGATAAATCCGATTTGCCCCGTGGCTTCATATCCGCGAACGCCATTGAACACAAAATCCTCGGCATAATTTCCGCCGATGTACATGGCGATGAACAAACCAATCACCCCCAAAACAAATCCAATGACGAGCATAAAGAAAACGCGCAGTGTTGTTTTTAGCACTTTCAGTTCTCCTATATTTTGCGAAAGGGCAGTTGCATTTCCACAGTCACATTGTCTTCATCTTCACAGGTGAGCTCGCGCCCAAACAAATGCAATTCGCGATACGCGCCATTCGCCTCATAGCCGTTTTCACCAACCCACTGGAACAAAGCGCCAATCGCGTCGCCGACTTCGAGCAATTTTCCATGATGGATGACGGATGCCATTTCGGTCACCGCAGGCAGTTGATGAAGTTCCACGCCTCCCATCTGGACCTTTAGCCTGCTTCTGTTTTCCCAGACCTTTTCCTCCACGATAGCAGCCACCTCCATGTTGATGTCCGTTTCGACATATTCCGCGTTATCGTAGATTGCCAGTTCAGGCTCCAGCGGCGCGATTCGATTATCATCCAACCAGCGATAGACCGAGTCATACATCCCACAGCGGATATGGATAATTTCATCCAGTGTGGCGAGTGAAATTCGCGCCGAAACAATCGTCAACGGGCGAACTTCCTTCACGGTCACTTCATACGGTGAGACCGTTCCCTCGCGCTCGATCTGCCTCAGACGCGCCGCCACGCGCATGAGGCGCAGCTTTCCCTCTTTGAGTTCCTGTTCCAAATCCGCCTGCTTCATCATCAACATGCCGCGCAACTGCTCAGCGGACAAATTGTCGTTGAGCAATTGCGAAATTTGCTCCAGAGACAATCCCAAATCTTTTAACGCGATGATGCGGTTGAGTCGCGGGAGTTGTTCCGCTTCGTAATAGCGATAGCCTGAGAAGCGATCCACATGAACGGGTTTGAGCAAGCCCATCTCATCATAAATCCGCAAAGCGCGGACAGATACCTGCGCCAGTTGTGAGAAGTCACCGATTTTTAGCATGGGTAAAGTATAAACTCTTACGCAGGGACAGAGTCAAGTTTTCTGCTCATCAAAATCATTGATGTGATGATGACCACATCCTGCGCGAAGTGGATTGCCCACGCGATGAGAAGTCCCTGTGTTTCGACCAAACTCATTGCCAGCAGCCAGCCGAGGAAACCCGCCATCAATGCGCCAACAATTCCGCTGGGCATTCCGAAATAATGAGGAGCGCCGAAGACCACGCCTGAAATCAGGACGATGACGGATACCGAGAAAATTCCATACAGCGGTGAGACGATTCCGATTCTGAAGATGGCTTCTTCTGAAAAGGCGTTTGCCATCGAGAACGGAATTGACCAGAGCAGGCTGAACAAAAAGTATCGATAATCCACGCCTGCTTTTTTCAACTGGAAGAACATGAAGATACCTGTGCCAATGGTAATATACAGTCCGAGTGTGAGAGCAATCTCCAGCCAGGTCTCGTTGCCAGTGACTCCAAGCCACGTGATTTTGCTAATGTGCGCGTTGACGTCTCCCATGCGGAAGAAGCGCGCGAAGTTCTCAGGGTTGAGCAAATAGGTTAGGAGCAGAACAACGGCGGTCAGAATCAATTGCAGGGATTGAAATTTGATTTGAAAATCAACCACCGAGTTTTGGTTGAGGACGGTCTTGATTTTGGCAGTGACAGGTCGAAGGGCGAAAATGCCTGCGGCGGCGAGACCAACGATCAGGGCGGTGAGAAGCGGCGTCATGTTAACTTCCAATTCCGATGATGATAAAAATCGTCTCAAGCAGGTTCAATGCCAGATGCGCGGCAAATGGCGCAATGACATTTTTGCGCGTGACACGCAGATACGCGAAGGGGATGCCCGCGACGAGTCCTACCAACACGATATACCAGAAGCCACCCGTCCAGTGCAGGATGCCGAAGAAGAAAACCGAAATGGCGATGGCGGCGGGCTGACTGAAATTTCCGAGCAGACCAGTCAAGCCGTAGCCGCGATAAATGCTTTCTTCGACGAAGGGCGCGAGAAGCACATCTGCGATGGCGAAGGGGATGAGCGACGCGCCAAGCGCGGTGAGCACCGAACCAGCGGGGACGTAATCCCAAATGTTTTGCAGGCTGACGAGGATGGGAGTGAGAACGAAAAAGTAAAGCAGGGCAATCACCACGCCAGGGACGGCGCCGATGAGAATCTCACGCCAGAGTTGTTGACCGTCTTGCAGTTTCCAGCCGATGTCTTTCCACGAAAGACCTTCGCGCTTCATGGTTTTCATCAGGATGAGGAGCAGCCAAATTTGCAGCGCCACCAGTTGATAGGGCGTGGAGTCTGCTACGAGTTGAGGAATCGCCGCGGGGTCTTTTCCCTGCGTGACGAAGCCAAAATAAACAGAAGCGAGGACAATCAAGACCAGCGCGAGAAACGGCGCGGCGAGCAGAGTCCACCAGAGACGACCAGACTTTTGAGTGTTCATGTTAGATTTCCTTATTGATGGTTTCGATGGCTTCATCCAGCCAGCGGATTGTGGCTTCTTCAATCAACTCGCCCGAGCGCAGGGTCAATCCCCAGAACAGCGCGTCTTGCTTCAACTGCGGCACGTTCTCGCGTACATTTTGGATGGTGGCTTTTGTGTCAGTCTTGTATTCGTTCAATAATTTTTGGTGAAGGTCGCGCTGAAGTTTCAACTGGGTCAGCAGGGTTTCCTTATCCACACGGGCGCAGAAAAATAATTTAAGCAGGAAAGGGTCTTTGAGTTGGGGAAGTTCCGACGTTAGTGTCGCCCAGCCAATTGTCCAATTCCTGTGTGCCCTGTTCGGTGAGGGTGTACACGCGTCGGTCGGGACGACTGGTCTGCTCCTGCACATCGGAAGTGACCAGCCCCTCTTTTTCCAGCGCCTTGAGCGTGATGTAAATCTGGCTGAGTTTGGCGTGCCAGAAGTTGGACGTGGAGGTATCCATGAATTGTTTGAGGTCGTAACCTGTAGATGGGTTGTATTGGAGTAAGCCGAGCAGGGCGTATTTGAGCATTTTTCCTCTTGATATACAATTATTTATATATAATAATTTATATATAAGAGCTTGTCAAGAATGGAAAAACTAATCAATTGGAACTGGAATTTTCCACCACAATTGCGGTTGGATTACCAATGGCACTGGCGTTTTAGCAGAGCGATATAATTGGGTTATCACCGTTCTGGAGAGAAAAATGCCAAATAAACCCCACGTCCTGATTCCATTGCCCGATACCGACTTCGACCCGACCGAGTCCGCTACACCCTGGCGCGTGTGTGCAGAGCGAGGCTGGCGGGCAACATTCGCCACCGAGCATGGAAAAGTCGCGGCGGCAGACCATCGCCTGTTGATGGGATTCCTGCGCGGTCCGCTTGGGGCGGGAGCGATGGGCTTGCGTGATTACAAACGCATGACCGCAGCACTCGAATATCAGAAGCCGATACGATACGACGAGATTGATGCGGCTGACTATGATGCCATCCTGCTCACAGGCGGTCATGCCTCTGGCATGAAGCAATTTTTGGAAAGCAAAGTGTTGCAGGAAAAAATGGTGGATTTCTTCAAACAGAACAAAGGCGTCGGAGCAATGTGCCACGGATTGCTGGTGTTGGCGCGTGCCATAGACCCATCCACGGGGAAAAGCGTTTTGTACGATTACAAAACCACATCGCTCACCAGAGAGTTGGAACAGATTGGTTACGCTTCCACGTTTTGGTTGTTGGGACGGCGCTTTCGGACGTATGACGCGTATGTCGAGGATGAAACCCGCGCTGCATTAAAGGACACGCGCCAATATTCAAAAGGGTTGATACCCTTCCCACATTTCGTTGTGGATAGGAATTTGGTCACATCGCGTTATTGGTTGTTCGATGCCCTGCCGTATTCAATCGCATTTGCAGAGATGGTTGAACGGCGGAAAGGTCTTTTGTAGGCACTGGTTGAATCTCTCCATCAACCGTCATTGGGCAGTGTTCCTGTTAATGCTTGTTTTAGCTTTTTCTCCAAGAGCACTCTATCATTCTCGTTCTTCGTCAGTTTTATCGCTGTTTTCAAGTGCTCGATGCTTTTGTTGTTGTCCGAGTCTTTATAAAGTTCTGAAAGCAGCGAATGAAACAAGGAATTACCTTCGAGTTTTATTTTCAATGCTTCCTGCAAAGCGGCTTTGTTGCCTTTGACTTTTGCCAATGCATAGGTTCTATTTAACGCTGTTATTGGGGAGTATTGTTTTTGCAGTAACAGGTTATACAAAAGGAGAATGTGATTCCACTTCTCATTCTCTTCAACTGATCTTCGCGTATGCCAAAAAGCAATCATCGCTTCCAGTTTGTATTTTGATAAATGTGATTTCGAAGAGGATAACATCAGGTACAGTTCTCCCTTTTCAATCAATTCGGTGTTCCACTTTTCCGGGTTTTGATCACCATAAAGGATTTGTTCCCCTGATGAATTTATTCTGGATTCGAACCTTGAAGTCTGGAAACAAAACAATGCCAAAAGAGCATTAACATCCGGCACGTTTGTTATATTTATTTTGGTGAGTTGATGTGCCAGACGCATGGCTTCAAAACAAAGGTCTTCACGAATTTTTTCATCTGTTGAGGTTGAAAAATAACCTTCATTGAACAATAAATAAAGTATGGACAATACACTGTCCAGCCGCTTTTCAATATCCTTTTGGGAAATGTCTTCGAGTTCCAGTTCGCTATTTCTCAAGGCTTCTTTTGCCCTAAAAAGGCGCTTGTTGATATTCTCTTTGCTGGTGAGCAGCGCATTACCGATCTCATCGATACTAAAGCCACAAAGCACTCGAAGAGCCAAGGCAACCTGCGATTCTGTCGTCAGGCTGGGATGACTGACCGCGAACATCATCCGAAGTAAACTGTCATTGATATTTTCTTCTGAAAAATCAAATTCTGTAATGGTCGGCGTATTTAATTGCAGTTCAGGGGCTATTTTTTTATCAAATAATTGCTGTCTTCTAAACAAATCGATTGCGTTGTTTTTGGCTACGTGATAAAGCCACGCTGTGGGGTTATCGGGAATCCCTTTAGACCCCCATGTTTCGACTGCCTTTAAGAATGTGTCGCTTACGATATCTTCGGCAATTTCAATGTTTGACAGCCCAAACGTTTTACAGAGTACGGCAACAATTTTGCTGTACTCTGTTCTGAATAAATGCGGTATGAGCTCATTTTCATTCAAAATGATAAACCTTGAGCGAACTTCAGATAACGGGAATGATGAATTTCAGGAACTTAGAAGTTCTTTTTGAGAGCGCACCCAAAATAATGGGTGCGCTCTCAAACTCTGTTTTCAATATCTACATTTCAAACGGCATTACGTCACGTACTTCTACTGTTGTTCCTCCGCTCAACAAAGTTGGGCATCCTTCGGTCATCGCCACGGCTTCATCCAGGTTTTCGGCTTTGCAGATCAGGTAACCGCCGACAATTTCTTTCATTTCGGTGTAGGGCCCGTCGCTGACCACGCCTTCTGCGTTGACAGTTCTTCCTTCAAACCCGAGCACATTTGTGGCAACAAATTTGTCCTGTGCGGCAATGTTTCCGATCCAGTTTTGCCATTGGATGACCGTTTGCTGCATTTGTTCAGGGGAAGGCTTGGGCTGATCCTTATCGCCTCTAAAAATCATAATATATTCACGCATTTCAAATTCTCCTTTTGTTATGGTTGTTCAGATCAAGCCTGAACATTGAGTTGAATATTTTTACACAATGGACACGCCCATTTGAGGTTGAGCACATCACGCATATTGTAGATGACTGGCTTTATTTGCTGATTATACGACTCAACCAAACCAGCCCAGCAGCAGCCACGACCACCACGGTCATCGTCACAATTTGCTGGGTTCCGATAGCCGCGAAGACACCATAAATCGCATAGGCGATCGAGAGCAACACGAAAGCCAAAAGCGATACGACCAGGGTTGGCATGGTACCGCGATGGCGCAGGTACATCAGCACACTGCCAAGCAGTGATGTCACAACACCAACGCCGAAGACCAGCGTCACCCACGCAGGCAGGGACGTAATCACCGCGACCTGTTCAGGCGTCATCATCGCCCCTTTCATGCTTGCTTCGGCGGCGGTCAGCGAATTGACGAACTGTAAGGCGCCAACAATGTTCCATAAGAGCCCAACGAGCGCAACGACGCTAAACCAAACTCCTGGCTGTGAAGACCATGCGGAACGGATACGGGAAAGTGAATTCATTTTTTATATCTCCTTGTGTAATTGATTTATGTTACTTACACCCTTATGACGAATGACTTTTGCAAAATAGGACATTAAGCAAAAAGTATTTTGGGAATTCCCACTGTTCTTTTTGCCCAAAACCTACAAGCCTGCGTGTAGCTATCGTCCTTTTGTGTCTTTCCCTGTTCAAAGACAAGGCGGGGTTTCAAGGAAATTGTCTAAAATCCTGCCTTTTGCCTGATGGCTAGAAAAATCAATACGGCTAGTACCACCACCATCGTCCAGCCGAATCAATCGCCGAAGCGGGTGTAGATGGTTTGACCTTCGACCACAAAGGTCTCGCCGACAGTCGCGCCGCGTTCATTGACCGTGATGAACCTCTTTTATTTTGGAATTTATCAGCAAGCTGATGGATAGATGATTCACTCTAAAGTCTGGACAGCAAGCTGTCCGACTCCAGAGTGATACGATTACGAAACCTTCTTTAACAGCTCCAACGCATGACGTTCTGGCTCATTGCCTTGATATGTTCCGACCACACCGCCTTGTTCGTCCAACACGGCGAGACCGACAACTTTGCTTGTGTCACCAAGGCCAAAGCCTTTGGTGGTTTTGCCGTCCCAATCAGGAAGAATGATGACGTAATCTTGCGGGTCTTGTCCCTGCGGAATGGACTTGCTTGCTTTTTCAAAAGAGTCACGCATGGATTTTTCAGCGAAGCCACGGAACAACTTTGGCACAGAATGCAAATCCACGACATTGGCGATGGTGATGGATGTGCAGGCTTGATATTCGTCAACAGCGCGGACAGCCTTGTTTATTCTTTCTGCGTCTTCGGAAGTATCAGCAGTGTGGAAGAGGAGAATGCTGCGTTTACCAATGGAATTAAGAGTCACTTCACGACCAGAACCTGCAGCTTTGAAAGTCACAGCTGGGGCGGAGGATTGGTAATTGGTAACTGGTAATTGGCTGGAGCTGGATTTAATCTCCACCTCACTGCTCACTGATACCTGATTACTGATTTCTTCACTAGGCGCGGTCATCAATGTCACAGTTGTTCCATCCATATAGCCGATCACCATGCGGGATGTATCGCGGCCCGAAAGCAGCGCGGCGCTCATGCCGCCACCGAATGTCCAGGCGCCAGTGAGGAAGAGATTCTTGATCGGTGTTTTGGCGTTCAAGCGGGTGGTATAGGCGTTTTCCACGGTTTGCTCGGTGCCATAGATCGCGCCGCCGACGTTGCGGCTGTAACGCCAGTTTGTAATTGGCGTGCCGACTTCGATGTACTTGATGGACTTGCGCAAGTTGGGAATGATTTTTTCCACGCGGTCAAGCAGCGCCTCCGTGGCGGCATTCTTCAACTCGTTGTATTGCGGGTTGTCGCTATAGTTTTCGAGGTTGCCGCCCGTGCCCCATTGATTGTCTGTGTTCCAATCGGCGAGCGAAAAAATATTTAAGACCGAACCGCCTTCGGGTGCGCAGTCAGGATCGGCAATGTCGTAGCAGGTAATTGAAACCGCAGTGCGGTCAAATTTCCATCCATCGCGGCTTGAAAATCTTTGTTGGAATCATAGCCTTCCGCCACAAACATTTCGTGATCGGTAAAACCTTCGGCTTGCAGGTTGCGGTCAAGACCAAGATACAAGACAAAATTCGAAATAGACGGCTTTGCTTCTTCAATGCCACGGACATAATCAGCGGGAAGATGTTCACGCCCGACAAATTTGAGCAGCGTATCGGGAGAGTTTGCGTTGCTGATTATGACATCCGCTTCGACGCGCAAACCCTTCTCTGTGACGACTGCCACCGCGCGTCCATCCTTAATCTCGATCTTGTTGACTGTCTGCTTGTAGCGAATCTCCCCGCCATATTTTTTCAACGTGGCTTCCAGCGCGCGGCTCATTGCCATACTTCCGCCTTCGGGATAATACGCACCCACAAGGTGATAACTAACCCACGGGAAGATGAAGATGGCCGCGTTGAGTTTTTCCGGCGGCAAGCCGTAGTATCCCCACAACGTAGAGAAGACCGCTTTGAGCTCCACATCTTGGATGAACTGGTTCATATACTCATCCCAGGAGATGGACATGGCCGACAGCATTTTTGGATACAAGGCTGGCATTTTTTCAAGCGGCGGACGAATGCCCGCGTCCCCTTCCGCGCCAAAGCGGCGGACTTGCCAATAGGTTTCGACCATGTCTGCGATCAGGTTGTGAATGCCTTCGCGTTCATGCGGAAAGAGACGCACCAGTTCAGTTTCATATTGCACAATGTCTGCATGAGCAACAACTTCATGTTTCGGGAATCGCACTGTGTAAAACGGATCCATGCGATGAAAGTGGACCTGATCGAATACTTCCAAATCTTTCAATATGGGGTACGCCCATCCGCCTGGAGCCGCGCCATCGAGGGCGTGCAAGGCAACTTCGAAGCGATATTTCCCGCGTCGAAACTCATGAGCATATCCACCGGGAACAGTGTGATGTTCGAGTACGAGAACTTTCTTCCCCGCCTTTGCGAGGTATCCTGCGGCGCTGAGCCCTCCCAGACCTGCACCGATGACAACTACGTCAAATTTTTCCATTTTGATTTTCCTTTTATTATTTCGGCATTTCCAATTTTGGTAATTTGCGAATTTTCGGCAAGGTGTTTTTCAGCCACGCAATTTCGTTCTCGTAATGGCTGGTGCCGTAATCAAGAGTCAACTGCCAGAGGTCGCGCAATCGTTTGACGCCAAGCTCTTTATAGTTACCGTCAATGTTTGCCTGCGCCGTTTGAAATTTCAGCAGATATTCTTCAATGGCCTCGATCCGTTTTTCGAACAGACTGACCAGCTCTTCATTTGCCAGATTATGGGCAAAGAAGACTTGAATGAGCCAGGCCTCGCGGGTGATGTCCAACGGCAGCGGAGTGGACACCCACTGACGCAGCTCGCCTCTTCCCTTAACTGTGATCTGATACTGTTTCCTGTTGGGTTTTCCTTCGCCTTGAATGACCTCCGATTCCACGAGGCCTTCGTTTTCCAGATTCTCCAACGCCTTGTAAATGTGACTTTGCGTGGCAGACCAGAAGTGGGTAACCGATTGATCGAAGAATTTTTTCAAGTCATAGCCAGACATGGGTTTGTATTCAAGAAAACCGAGGATTGCATGTGAAAGTGGCATTTATTTCTCCTTGTACTAATTCTTGAGCCAGTCGCTCATGGTCATGGATGATGTGCCGAGAATGGATTCCGCGCCGTTGGGTTGGCTGACCTTGGGTGACTTTTCAAAATAGGCCATCATCTGAACGAAGTCTTTCATCGCCGGGCTTTTCATCATCATCGCCAGCATTTTCCCGAACCAGATCGGCATGGACGCGGCTTTGACGCCAGAGTGGCGGGCGTCACAATATTGCTGAAGCGCGTCTGTCATCAGCAACATGGACTTGGGGACCGTTGAGAACGAAAGTCTTGTTCGCAGCGGCTTCGGTCTGGTGCGCTTTGAAACAGCGCGGGCAAAATCTGCCAGCGAGAGGAAATAATAGGACTGAGTTTGCTTTCCAAACACGGTGGCTCGGCCGTCGTTTACGAATAATGCAAGCGCGTCCATGAACCAGCTGGGGCGGAGGATGGTGTATTCCACGCCGCTTTTCTTCAGCACTTCTTCCGCTTTGAGTTTTTCATCGATCATGGCGTATCCGCGATTCTCGGGATTGGCAGTTGTGCCTGAAATGTAGCTTACGCGGACATTCTTGCGTCCCTGCCTGGCGAGGATCTCGGTCACATCACGTGCCACCTGAGCTTCAGACTGCCACGGTACGCTGATGTTGACTCCGCTCACATCTGCGAGTGCTTTTTCGAGGGTGGCTTTGTCTTCAAAACTGCCAGTAACGATCTCAACCTTGTCGCCGAGTAATTGGCGGGCTTTGTCTGCGTTGCGAACCAGCGCACGGACGGAAAACCCATCTGCGAGAAGTTGTTTGGTTACGGGTGCGCCGACAAACCCTGCCGCGCCGATGACGAGAATTTTCTTGTCCATTTTATTTTCTCCTGTTATTGGAATAATTTCGGGAACAACAACCCAGAGTGTTTCTTGTACTCTACGAATTGAGCGTGGCGTGACAATGACTTGTCTTTTGAAAGCATATTCTTCACGAAGAAACCAAAGACCCAACCGCTGAGCACGAGGAACGGCAGCCAGTGCAGCGACATGATGGCGTAGGCCGAGTAGATCATGATCTCCCCGAGGTAGTTCGGATTGCGGGTGTATTTGAACAGGCCGTCTTCGATCAGTCCCTTTTTATTTTGCAGGGTGTAAAACTTTTGCGCGTCGCTGACATAGTGCAGGAAAATGCCGAAGATGTACAGAACAAGCACGAGCGCGGTCAGAGGCGGTGTCAACGTCACGTGGCGGCTGATGAGCAGATAAGGCGCGAGGTAGTATCCTGCCAAAGGGAGGAAGATAAAAATAAATCCAACAAGGGGATGAACTTTTTCTTCAAAGCGTTTGTCGGCATAGAGCGCGTCTTTGATGAGCCAGAGGATGCTGTACGAGCCGTGAATGGCGAGGTAGATGAAGGCTTCAGTGCTCCAGTTGTTGAAGGCGAACATCAAGCCGAGGACAACGGGGGTGACGAGTGCTTTGTGTATGTTGATGAAGGTCGCGGTTTTCATATGTATTTCCTTTTGGTTTATATGTCTATGTAGATATATTACTTATTAGAAACATGTCTGTCAAGGGGTAAAACAAAAAATCCCCCGAAAGTCAGGGGGATTTTTTAGTGAATAGGCCTTATTTATTGGAATAACAGATGGGGGGCCGGTAAAAGGAGGGGGGGGGAATGAGATTTCCCGGGGGGGCGGGGCCCGCCGGGGGGCCCGGCGCGAAATGCGGCTTGTTCAACAAATTTCCATAACGTTGAGCGGACGTCCGCGTATGTCACTGCGGGCGACCATGCGGCTTCTTTGCAATTCGTATCGAAATATTTTCCCGTCACACCTTTGACTTCAGGTGAAGAAGCAAGATATACAGATGAGTGCGAAGCCTTTGCCGCAGATTTTCCGTCATCATCGCGTACCATAAACTTAAACAGCGGGAAAATAAAACGCATAAATCCTGGCAGCATTTCGGGCGTGACACTGCGCGTCATGTTGGTGCTAGCTTGCCCCGGATAGCAGACGTTGATCGTCACATCTTTTCACGCTGGGCAAACTCGTACATCAATACCATCATCGCCAGTTTGGATTGCGAATAGGAATTCAACCCGTCAAAGGAACGCTCCGCTTGTAGATTATCCATATCCAGTTTCGCGGGCACATCGCCGCCCATCAATGTGATTACACGTGGCGATGTGCTGGCTTTCAACGAATCCATCAGTAGATGAGTCAACAAAAATGGCGTGACCACATTCACCGCAAAATTGGATTCGATTCCATCCTCGGTTAATTTTCTTTCGGATGCCGCCAAGCCCGCGTTGTTGATGAGGACATCCAACCGCCTCAACCCGCGCCTTGAACTGCTCGGCTAAAGCATGGACATTTGCCTGCGCTGATAGATCGCCAGTCAGCAAGTCCACGTTTGCATTGCCGCTTGCTGCTTTAATTTCAGCCACGGCAGATTCTCCGCTGGATTGGCTGCGCCCTGTGATGACAACCCGCGCACCCATTTTGGCAAGCGCCAGTGCGGTTTGGAATCCAATTCCGCTAGTGGCGCCGGTGACGAGGACGATTTTATTTTGCATTATTCCTCTTTCATACCCGCTGTCAATTCAGGAATAACAAACATAAACGGCATGATCATGATCTGCACCAATGTGATGGGAATCCACACGAACGCCAGCACCGCAGAAGCAAGATTAATGATGACCGCCATCCGATCTTATTAGACGTTTTTTTTTTTCTTTATCAGTCAATTTGTTTGGAGCGAGGTCCGTGTCTACAAATGCATACTTCCAAAGGCATTATCCATCAACGCCGATAACGCCATGTTGAGCGGATACAATGCCACAACAAACGGGTTGCTGAGATAGTCACCGATGAAGGCGGTGATGAAAGGGAAAAGACATGGAGAAAAAGCAAGGCAACATTCAGCCACAAAAATATTGAATCCACTTTGTGGACCTTGTGCAGGATGTGATGATGGTTCACCCAAAAGATGGCGATGATGAAAAAGCTGAATAGAAAGCTGATGAATTTCGGCGCGAGGATTTTCATCCCTTCGAGAAATACAGCAAAGGTGCTGTTCTCCAATTCAGGGACTTTCAATTCAAGCACGAGAATGGTCAGGATGATGGCGAACATGCCATCGCTAAATGCTTCGAGGCGGGATTTGGTCATGGGATGTCCCCCTGGGGGGGTGGAAAAAGGGCGCCCGGGGGGGGGGGGCGGCGGCCGCCCCCCCCGGGCCCCCCCCCCCCCCCCGGGGGCCGCGGGGGGGGCCGCCGCGCCCCGCCTCGCCCCCGCCAGCGGGGCGGCCTTGCCTTCCCCCACCGGCGCCCCCCCCCCCCGCGGCGCCCCCAGCCCCCGGGGCCGGAGGCCGGCGCGGGGCGGGGCCCCGGGGACGGGCCCGGAGGGAGGCCCGCCCCCGCCGCCCTTGCCCCACGGCCCCGCCCCCCGGCCGGGGGGCCAGCCCCCCCCGCCCGCCCCGGCCCCGGGTGCCGGGGGGGGGGGGGCCCGCCCGAGTGCTTTTTGGTGGGCCTCCGGCCGGCGGGGCCGGGCCCCCCCCCCCGGCCCCGGGCCGGGGGGCCGGGGCCGCCCGCCCCCCCCCCGCGCCCGCGCCGCCCCCGCCGCCCCGGGGCCCGAACCCCCCCGCCCTTTCCTGTTTTAACTAAAGATAGTGACAGTCCTTTTGGAGGCTGTCACTGAAGGCATTCACGTTACGAACCTGGTTTAGTGCTTGTCTCTCTCACCGACGATCTTGAACATGGTCACAATAATTGTCAATTCAACCGCGATAAATACAATGGGCATTAACAAGGCGGTGAGGGGATTTCCCGCAATGATCGACAAGACCAGATCCTGGGCTTCAACCAAAAAGCGGATGATCATCACAATGGCGATAGATTCAGGCACGCCCCTTAAGGATACAATCCCGAGGGCAATTCCAATGGCAACATTGCGCGCACTAAAAATGTAAGCAGCATTCAGGCTTGCGGCTGTGTCAGCGCCCAACCCCGGTAGAATACCGGCAGGGGCAAAATATCCTGAAAGACCGTACGCCAGGTTGAGCAGGGTGACAAGACCAGCAATGATCCTGACCCAGGTTGGAACAAGTTTGGCAGCAGGACTCATAATTTATCTCCTTGATATGTGTAAATATTAGTTTTACGGATTTACCAACGTGTAATGCTCTTGTCTTGCGCTTGAAAACTCCAATAAAGAGCCAAAGGCTTGACCTTCTTTCAAGGTCATGAAAATTGGCGTCCAGGCTTCGGCGGCTTCTTTGCTGTCCCAGCGCAGGATGATCAACCAGGAACCATCGGCATCCTGATAGATATCGCGACCTTGATAGCCAGCTTGCTTTTGGATCGCTCCGCTGCGGATATCTTTTTCTGCGCTTAAGAATTGTTCGGCGGTTACATCTGCTTTTAGATTAAAGCGGACGACTTCAAGATATTGTGATTTGACTTGTTCCATTCCGGGGACCGGGCCGGGCCGGCGGGGGGGGGGGCCCCCCCCCCCGGGGGGCCCCCCCCCCCCGCCGCCCCCCGGGGGGCCGCCGCGGGCGGGGGGGGGGGGCCCCGGGCCGCCGCCCCGGCCCCCGGGGGGGCCGGGGGGGCCCCGGGGGGCCCCCCCCGGCCGGCCCCCCGGGCCCCCCCCCGGCCCCCCCCCCCCCGGGGGCCGGGGGGCCGGGCCCCCCGGGGGGGCGCCCCCCCCGGCCCCCCCCCCCCCCCCCGCCCCGGGGCGCCCCCCCCCGGGCCCCCGCCCGCCCCCCCGCCGGCCGGCCGGCGCGGGGGGGGGGGGGCTTTGTCTCTCCTTGAGTTTGTGATAAAATTTGTGTGACTAATCACGTAATTCCTATTATATGTGCGTGAGCACGCATTTGTCAAGAGCAAAAGGAGAATTTCATGGGAGACGGATTTACAGAAATCGAACAGAATGCCTGGGGCGGGTTTCTGGGCGTTTACGGACGTATGAACCGCATGATCGAAGAGGATTTACAATCACATTCTCACATCACGCATGTTGAGTTTGAGATTCTGCTGCGGCTTTCGTGGAATGAGAATCATCGGGTGCGGATCCAAGATTTGGCTGCTGAGAGCGTTCTCACGCGCAGCGGAGTAAGCAGGTTGGTGGAGCGGCTGGAAAAAGCAGGGCTGGTCACGCGCGAAGAAGCCCCCGAGGATCGGCGCGGAGCATATGCTGTATTGACGAAAGAAGGCGCTGCAAGATTTGAAAAGGCAATTAAGGCGCATGTCGCTTTTGTGAGAGAGAACTTTCTCAGCAAGTTCAGTGATAAAGAGCTGAATCAAATGTCGGCTTTTGGCAGCGGTTGGAAAATCAAGAATAGAAGACTCGGGTCAATTTTTATCCTTGACAATATTATATACATAAATATAATATATGTATATATAAAACAAGGAGAGAAAAATATGTGGACAACTGAACATACACTCGTGACGGATGCATCCAAGGAAGCGGTCTGGAAAGTTTGGGCAGACGTGGAGAATTGGTCAAAATGGGATAAGGGCGTGGAGTGGTGCCACATCGAAGGTGAATTCAAAGCGGGCACGAAATATACGCTCAAGCCAGTGGGCGGACCAGAGGCAAAAGCCGTGATGATCGAATGCCAGCCTTTGATGCGTTTTGTGGATGTGACCCATCTTCCGCTGGCGAAAATGGAATTTGCCCACGAACTGAAAGAAGAGAAAGACGGCTTGCATGTGACTCATCGCGTGACGATTTCAGGTCCGCTGAGTTTTCTGTTCGCGCAGGTGATTGGCAAAGATACCGCCAGAGATTTGCCCGAGACAATTGGCAGGCTGGTCAACCTCGCGAAGGAGTCCAAATGAGCGAGCCGCGCTATTGGTTGATTGTTGTCTCAAAGAACCATGTGATGAACGGTGTGCGCTGGGGAATTGCGCAAGCCAATCACGGCAAGGCGGCTCCGCTTAAGAGAATGCGAGTGGGGGATGGCGTTGTCTATTATTCGCCGAAGGTTGAGTTTGAAGGCAACGAGAAATTACAGGCATTTACCGCCATCGGTGAAGTGGCAGGTGAATCTGTCTATCAATTCGATATGGGCGGCGGATTTGTTCCCTATCGCCGTGATGTAAAATACAAAGAATGTATTGAAGTTCCCATTTTGCCGTTGATCCCCGCTCTTACATTCATCAAGGATAAAACGAGTTGGGGCTATATGTTTCGGTTCGGGTTCTTCGAAATCCCCAAGGTGGATTTTGACTTGATCGCGAGTCGAATGTTGCCGGAGAAAATAAATGCCTGATGACGTTTTTCAATTTGAAATGCGGATGAAAGCCCGGGCTTTTTGCTTGGCAGGTTTCAGCATGTGGCAGAGGCAGATCAATGCGGGTTTGAAACCATTTGATCTGACCCACGCCCAATTTGTTTTGCTTGCTTCCATGACATGGCTTGCAGTCAGTGAGAAACCCCTTACACAAATAGACCTTGCCAATCATGCCAAAATGGATGTAATGATGACTTCCAATGTGTTGCGCACGTTGGAGGAAAAAGGATTGATCCTGCGCAAGCCGCATCCCACAGATACAAGAGCAAAGTCCCTTGCTGTTACCAACAAGGGACTTAAACTGGCGGAGCAGGCTGTGCAGGTGGTGGAAGGCATCGACCGTGAGTTTTTCAACTCGCTGGGCGCAGGGGCTTCGGCCTTTAATAAACAATTATTGAAACTGATTGATTCTGATACCTAGAACTTGTTTGATTTTTTCAGGGAGAGACTCTTAATACATTCTGCTTTGCATGGCCTGAAAACTTTGGAAGGCCAGAAATCCAAATAGAATGGCCATATAGGTGCTGCCCAGAAAGAGCAGTCCGCCGATTGCTGCTGCTGCGCCTGCAATGACAGAGACACCAAGCGATGTGCGCAGGCCGTTCAATGGATCGGTTTGGATTAGGATGTGCCGGGTCACCTGGCCGCCGTCCAGTGGATAGACGGGCATTAGATTGATAAATCCCCAAAAAATATTAACCCAAAGCAGACTCATAAAGAATGAGTTCAAAACGTCTCCACCGATGGAATGTAAACGACCGGGAATGGAAGAAATCCAAATAGTACAGTGGGGGCTACAATGCCGCCCAATAGAATGGTTATGACCAAAATAAGACCGGCAAATAAAAATCCGGCAAATGGCCCTGCCAAGGAAATGATGATCTGTTGATTGGCTGAAATTGAATATCGCCCGCCAAACGAAAATGAAAATGAGTTTGGCACAGTCAGTCCGCCCGTTGCATGGAGAATGATCTCCGAGTCAATTCCGTAGCGGCGGAAGGCGAGGGCGTGCCCCAATTCGTGGATCAGAATGGAAACAAACATGGCGATCACCCAGCCGATCAGGCCAGAGACGCTGCCGGATGAAGATCCAAAGAGCAGAGCGATCACCCAAAATAAAGGGTGGACTCGCACTGTGAATCCGGCAAGGGAGAAGTTAAGGTCAAAGCGGGTGGCGGGTGGGACTTGAAATAACATGGTCTTATATTTTCCTTGAGTATGGTAAAAACAGCAAAATTTTCAGAAAATCTAAAAATGGTAACGGGCAGTATACTCTGAAATGGCGGGACTGATGTTTTTTACGTGGTTCGTGATTCATGTATGAAGTTTGCAATTCTCGCGGTGGTAGAATCGAACTGTAATTTAAATTGATATCCCACTCTGGAGTGAATCCCATGTCTAACCCTGTAATTGTTGATGCAATCCGCACGCCGATCGGCGCATTGGGCGGAGTGCTTGCTTCCGTCCGTCCTGATGATATGGCGGCGCATGTGATCAAGTCCATTCTCGAACGCAATTCATTCGACCCCGCGCTGGTTGAAGAAGTATTTTTTGGATGCGCGAATCAAGCTGGTGAAGATAATCGCAACGTGGCACGCATGGCGGCACTTCTTTCGGGGTTGCCGCTGCAGGTCGGAGGCGTAACAGTTAACAGGTTGTGTGCTTCGGGTCTCAATGCCATCAATCAGGCGTCGCGGGCGATCAAATCCAATGAGGGAGATATCTACATCGCGGGCGGAGTTGAATCCATGAGCCGCGCACCGTATTCACTTCCAAAAGCGGAAGCGGGTTATTCATTTGGAAATTTAACCGCGTACGATACAGCTCTCGGCTGGCGCTATCCGAATCCAAAAATGAAGGAAATGTACGGCACAGATTCAATGGGCGAGACCGCCGAAAATATTGCAAAGGAGCGCCCGCACATCACGCGCGAAAAACAGGATGCCTTCGCAGTGCGTTCGCATCAACTTGCAATTGCCGCAATTGACTCAGGAAGATTCAAACAGGAAATTATTCCGGTTGCGATTCCTCAGAAGAAAGGCGATGTAAAACTCGTGGACACAGATGAACGTCCGCGCCGCGACACGACTCTCGAATCTTTATCCAAACTGAAGCCTGCTTTTTCCAAAGACGGCGGGACTGTCACAGCTGGGAATTCCTCGGGGCTGAATGACGGCGCATCCGCGTTGCTGATCATGAGCGAAGAAAAAGCAAAAGCATTAAATCTCAAACCACTAGCGCGGATCGTGACCTCGGCCTCAGCCGGTGTGCCCCCGCGTGTGATGGGAATTGGTCCCGTGCCCGCCGTGAAGAAAGCGCTTGAACGCGCCGGCTTGCAGATTCAAGATATTGGCTTAATGGAATTGAACGAAGCCTTTGCTGTGCAGTCGTTGGCGGTCATCGAAGACCTCGGCATTGACCCCGCACTCGTCAACGTCAACGGCGGCGCCATCGCCATCGGACATCCACTCGGCTGTTCGGGTGCGCGGCTCGTCACAACGCTGGTGCATGAAATGAAAAATCGCGGCAATGTGAAGTATGGCATTGCTACTCTTTGTGTTGGAGTGGGGCAGGGCGAAGCAACAGTGATCGAGTATTTAGGATAAAAACAAGTCAAAGGTCGAAGGTCAAAACTCATATCGACCTTCGATCTTTGACTTTCGACTTCTTTTGGAGACCAAATGAAAAAATTTATTTCTTTCCTCATTCTTCTTTCTTTTCTTGCCGCCTGCGCTGCGCCAACGCAAACCGCAGCTATACAAAATATAGAATTACCAACTGCGACGGTTGAATTCACGCCCATTCCAACTTTCACGGCTGAACCAACGATTCAACCAACTCAGGATTTTCCGACCTTTACACCGCCCACAGCGTCGCTTGCTCAAGCCAACGCGATTCAATTCAAAGCCAACGGAACCTATGCAGATATTACAGATTCCATCCCAACCAGCACAAGCAAAACTTATGTAGTCAATGCCATGCAGGGACAGGTCATGTCCATTTCGATCCTGTCGCAAATTCCTGATGGGGGATGGGGATATATTCCGATGCAGATCAAAGGTGCCGACGGGAGCATTCTTTGTCCGCAATCTGTGGAATCTGAATGTATGTTTTGGCGCGGCGCATTGCCCGCTTCACAGGATTATTTTGTAACCCTGACTCCCAATGGGGACGTGCCGCAATTCACCATGCGCGTTGCGATCAATCCGCCCGGCAAGGATGTGCAATATTTTTCATATGACAATTCTGCCACTGGGTTGTCATTAACATATTCCGATGAATTTGCGCCTGCATTGCCGGTAGTTGGAAATTATAAAACAGACCCCGAGTTAACATTGCATTTTATCGACTCAAAAACGTATGAAAAAACTAATTTAAGCGAAGTGTATTTATTGGTCAGTTCCACCTCTGATGCGCAGACCGTTGCAACCTGCACAGAACTAAATCAAAATGGCGGCGGACCTGAATATCCTGTTGGAGATGAAATTATCAATGGCTTTACTTTTACCCACAGCACATCTGAAGGCGCGGGTGCGGGCAATTACTATCAACAGGAAATCTATCGCACGGTAAATCAAAATATTTGTTATGAAGTGATCTACTATATTCACTCTACAAATGTTGGCAATTACACACCCGGCACAGTGACTGAATTTGATCGTGAAGGTATCCTGAAAAAATGGCAGCAATTTTTCTCCACGTTAACCTTTAAATAACCGGAGGCGAAATTTTGACTCACAAACATTTTCTCACCCTCCTGCTGACTCTGACTCTCACCACCCTCGCCTGCGGACTGGCTGCGCCCGCATCCCCCTCACCGACGCCTGTTCCCGTCCAAGTGACAGTTCCAGCGCCGACAGATCCTGCTCCAAACCTGTCCGCTGAGCAAATGAAGAATGCCCAGTATCAACTCGGCGCACGTGACGATCATACAGTTGTGCAACTAACCGATGGAAAATATCAACAAGGCACAGACGCCACCACAATGGACTTTGCCAACGCCGGAATTACCGAGTTTATTTCCGTCGGAGATTTAACCGGCGATGGCATTGCCGAAATCGCCGCCATCTTTTTTGAAAACTACGGCGGCACTGGCAACTTCGGTTTCCTCACCATTTATACAAATGTCAACGGCCAGCCTGCTTTTCTAACCTCAATCATGATCGATGACCGTCCGCTGATTAATAACATGTCAATCGAGAATGGCGAAATCTATCTCGATGCCGTGATCCATGGCTTTGAAGACGGCGGGTGTTGTCCCACGCTTCAAACCACACAGAGATATGCACTGGTCAATAACAAACTGCGTCTGACAAATTACACGACCGTCAATCCTGAAGGAAGAATACGCAGTATTGAAATTATGTCTCCGGCCGATCAAACGCAGGTTTCAGAGTTCGTGCAGGTCAATGGAGCGGTCAGCATTGCTCCGTTTGAAAATAACCTATCCTATTTTATTTATGATGAAGCCGGCACCCAACTCGCCAGCGGACCCGTGACTGTCACCGCGCCCGATTTCGGCGCACCCGGAACATTCAGCGAGTTGATTCCACTGGCGGGGATTCCTGTCAACACGACCATCTATTTGGAGATTCAAGATATCAGTGCCGCAGATGGTTTTATTCAGGCATTGGATGTTGTAAAATTGATAGTGAAGTAATCTGAATGATATTTGGCAGCGAGACTATATTTTGTTAGCTAGTAGAGGAGAGAGAACCCCATGCCCCATTTAGTTCGTGATTGGATGTCCAGCCCGGTTGTTGTCGTTGACCCCGATTCAAGCGTTTCCTATGCAATGACGCTCATGCGCCGCCGCAATATTCACAGCGTGATCGTGGATGTCAGCGAGAAGAATCCGTCATATGGCATTGTGACCACCACAGATGTCAGTATCAAGATCGTCGCCGCTGAACGTAACCCGGCCGAGACCACCGTGCGCGAGATCATGTCTGGCCCGCTCATCACCGGCCGCGCAGATTGGACTTTGAAAGAATGCTCAAAGATATTGGAGAAATACAAGTTTCATCATTTGCCAATCGCCGATGAACACGGCACTTTGATCGGTTTAATCTCAGCCACTGATATTTTTATGTCAGTCGAAGAACAAGGCTGGGACGAAGAGAAAAATGCGCGGTTTTAATCCGCGTCCATTAATAAAAGAGTCAGCCCGCATAAAATCCGAGCTACTTTTGTTTTTTCTTTACACAGATGATTAATAAATGTGAAAAAATTTCAACCCCGAAGGGGTGACAGATCTTTTAAAGAAGACTAAGTTTGTTTAAAACCCTAAAAAATGCAAAGAGTTGTTTATTTCTCGATCAAATTGACAGCAGTTTGTTTCATGTGTGCCAGCACACCGCGAAACCCATTCAAGCGTTGACCTGAAATGGCTTCCTCCAAATTCATGGGGGCGAAGAAATCTGCGGGCACAGCTAAAATTTCTTCGGGCTTGCTGCCATTCAATCCGCTGGCGAGGATGCAGGCCAGCCCTTGCACAGTGGGGGATTGCGGGGGAATGTCAAAGTGAAAGGTCACGCCGCCGTCATCCTGTTTTTCGCCAAATAAAAATACGGGCGTCATGCACTCAGGGATGGGTTCCATCTTTGCACGTTCTTCAGCAAATCTTTCAGGGAGCGAAGGCAAAGACTCGGCATACCCGATCAGCGTTTCTATTTTTTCCTCGCGGCTCATGCCGGCGAAGTCGTCAACGATCTCTTGTAATTTTGTGGGTAGGTAATGCAGGGACGGGATTTTCCCGCCCCTGCGATAAATACAAATTTATTTTTCGATCGGCGCATCCACCAGGTTGCCCCATTCCGTCCATGAACCATCATAGTTCTTGACATTGGGATAACCAAGCAGATACTTCAACACGAACCAGGTCAACGATGATCTTTCACCGATACGACAGTACGCGATCACATCTCCGTCAGCTTTGATATTTTTTCCTTCGTAAATAGCAACCAGCTCCTCGGTCGTCTTGAACGTTGCATCAGCTTCGTTGACTGCCTGCGACCAGGGAATGCTGACAGCCGCGGGAATGTGCCCGCCGCGAGTCGCACCTTCCTGCGGATAGTTTGGCATATGCAGCATCTCGCCGGAGTATTCTTTTGGAGAGCGGACGTCCACCAGAGCTTTCTTCGCGTTGCTGTGCGCGAGGACTTCATCACGGAATGCGCGAATGGATTTATCCGCTTCTTTCGCGCTGTACGCTGTTCGGGCATACGATGGAGTTTCTCTCACGAGGGGGCGTTTTTCCTGCTCCCATTTGGCGCGTCCGCCGTTCATGATCTTTACATTTTTATGGCCGTAGTATTCAAAGAGCCACAAGGCATAGCAGGCGAACCAGTTGGATTTATCACCATAAAAAACGACAGTGGTGTCGTTGGCGATTCCAAGTTTGGCGCACATTTCTGCGAACTGTTCCTTTGTGACAAAATCACGGCGAACCGGATGCTGAAGCGTGCTGAACCAATCGACCTGTACTGCGCCTGCGATGTGTCCCATCGGGTAGAGCAATGGATCTTCGTCTGATTCAATAATGCGGACGGTTGCGTCGTTCAGATGGTTGGCGACCCATTCGGTGTCGACCAGATATTCGGGGTGTGCGTAAGACATTTTGTACTCCTGTTTTAAAGTGTTGATCACGTTTTGTCTGTATATTTTTTACCACAGAGATGGAAAATTTCACAGCCAAAAATTATTTTATATAGAGTGGGATTGCCGCCCGCACTTTTTATAGTTGTGTGGGTTTGATGTACAATTGATATGTGGTCAAACAAAAATATTACGTCGTTTGGAAAGGCCGTAAGACAGGCATTTTCACTTCGTGGGCGGAATGTGAGAAACAAGTGAAAGGCTTTGTTGGCGCACAATTTAAAGCTTTCGGAAGCAGTAAAGAGGCTGAGGCCGCGTTTATTGCACAATATGAAGATTATCAGGGCAAAGTTTCCTCTTTAGGCAAGTGGAAAACTGCCAGCGTGCAGCCGATCCTGCCTTCCATTTGTGTCGATGCGGCGTGCAGCGGATCACCCGGAAAAGTGGAATATCGCGGTGTGATCACTGAAACCGGCGAGCAGATTTTTCACACGGGCCCCTATGAACAGGGAACCAATAATGTGGGTGAGTTTCTTGCGATTGTCCACGCGTTGACCTGGCAATTCAAACATAATTCACACGTCACCATTTATTCTGATTCAGAGAATGCCATCTCATGGGTTATCAACGGTAAATGTAAAACAAACTTAAAACACTCGCCCAAAAATGCGGTGCTCTTTGCGCTTATTCACAGCGCAGAAAACTGGCTGGCCGAAAATGAACTCCCCGAAGACAAGATCATGAAATGGGATACCGATTTGTGGGGCGAGAATCCCGCCGACTTTGGAAGAAAGTGACTGGTAAATGATGAATTATGAACGCTTCGCGTGAATGATGAATAAGTACAAAAAACCTTGAAATAGTCTTTCATATCTTACGCAGGTTATTTTTCACTCCTTTTTTCTTATTCCTCATTTCTCATTTCTTTTTCATCCTTCACATCCTTCATCCTTTTCCCCATGAAATTCCTCTCCTCATCCCTCTTACTCGCCCGTATTCGCGGAGTAGATATCCGCTTTCATTTTTCCATGCTGTTTACGCTTCCCATTGCATATTTTCTCTTTCGCCCGACAGGTGTAAGAGAGATTATCGGCGCTTTGTTATGGCTGATCGGATTTGTGCTCTGCATCTTCCTGCACGAGGTGGGTCATGCCGCTGCGGCGCAACTGGCAGGTGTGGAAGTTAAGAGCATTGTCATTTGGCTTCTGGGCGGTCTGACAAATTTTGCGCGGAAATCTGAAAAGCCTTCACACAACCTCGCCATTTCCGCGGCAGGTCCGCTGGTGAATATGTTGTTGGGATTTTTCTGCGTGCTTGGCTATGTCCTTCTTTCGATTTTATTTTTGCCCTTCCAGCGTGACGCGGAAATATTTATCTGGGGTCAGACTTTCATTAATCTGTTCTTCTCCTTGGCTGTTGTAAATATCATTTTGATCGTCTTTAATTTATTGCCCATTTATCCATTGGATGGCGGCAATATCATGCACGCCATCATGGAAATGCTCTTCGGAAAATCCAATGCGGATTGGATCACACTTCTGATCAGTATTCCCGTCTTATTGGCATTGATCATATTTGGGATTGTGACCCGTGACTATTTACTGCTTGTCTCCTGTATTTTGATCGGTCTCGCAGCTGGCACGTTGAACCGTTCCTTTTTGCGTTGGCTGAATTTGGACATTAATTATCTTTTCAAACGTTCCGGCTATTATTATCTGCAAGGTGACTTCGAACGCGCCATCCAATATTACACACAGGATATTGAACGCGAGCCGCAGCAGGCCATGCATTATCTGGCACGCGGCGCGTGTTACCTGAATACACTCCAAAAGGAAAGAGCCATTGCAGATGTGGAACGTGCTTTAAAACTTAACCCAAACAGTACGCTCGCCATGCAGTTACGCGGCGAGATATATGCCATGGATAAGGAGTACGACTCTGCGCTGGATCTGTTCACCCGGGCACAGGCGATCAACCCGAACTGGGCGGTTCCATACTATGACTGTGGATCTGTTTTCCTCGACCAAAAAGAATACCCGTCCGCTTTGGATGAGTTGACCAAAGCCATTTCGCTTTCGCCGCAGACATGGCTATTTTATTTGATCCGCTCGATCGTGTATTTCAAAATGGGAAATCTCGAAGCCGCACACAAAGATCAAGATTCCGCTTTGCGTCTTTCTGAACAGGAATCGCTGGTCATGGTTGAACTTAATACGATCGTTTATATCGATTGTCTCGACTGGGCTGAAGATTATTATGCGCGTGTGCTTGTGAAAAGTCCGCGCTCCGGTTATGCCTATCAAGGATGCGCAGATGCTTATCGTGTAAATAATGAACACACAAAAGCCATTGCCGATTATTCCCGCGCCATTGAAGTTTTACCGAAAGAAGCACGTTTATATTTTGGGCGCGGAAAATCTTATTTAGCCATTAACGAAAAAGAAAAAGCAAATGCCGATTTTCAAAAAATTGCATTGCTCACAGATAAATTGCATTTGAAGCGTCAGGCTCAGGAGCTGTTGAAGAAGTAACACCCTTGCCGGAGAAGTTGTCGTTATTAAATACAGCATTCAACTATAAACCATCAAACCAAAGGACTACCTATGAAAACTGCATTACTGGTGATTGACATTCAAAAAGATTACTTCCTGGCGGAAAAATGGAGCTGGTTAATCCGCTTGAGGCTGGCAAGAAGGCTTACATGCTGCTGCAATGTTTTCGTGAACATGGCGGGCGTCATGTCCACATTCAGCACATTGCGTTGAAACCTGATGCACCATTTTTCGTGAAAGGCACAACGGGTTCTGATATTCACGATGTGACCGCACATTTTGAAGGCGAGCCTATCGTGTACAAGCATTATCCCAACTCCTTCCGTGAGACGAATTTGCTGGAGATGTTGAAAGAGTGGGGGATCGAGCGCGTTGTCATCACTGGCATGATGACCCACATGTGTGTGGATGCCACCGCCCGCGCCGCCGCTGACTTTGGTTTTCAAGTCTGGGTTGCGGAAGATGCCTGTGCCACGCGGGATTTGAAATATGGCGAGACGACCATCCCCGCGGAGCATGTCCACAAGGCGTTTTTGGCGGCGTTGAAATCGTATGGTCAGGTGATGACTTCGGAGCAGATTATTGCGAAACTTGCCGCAGAGCAGGCGGATGCTGCTTAAGTAGAATCAACTATCAGTTAAGGAAAGAAGCGAGGAGGCTGTCACGTTTTTTTGTGGCAGCCTCCTTTTCATCTACAAAAGGGAATGGAATTAAGCTTTCACGAGGCAAATATAAGATTTGTAATCGCAGACTTTATCAAAGCCTGCTTTACGGGCTGTCTTTGCCGACGATTCGTTTCTCTTGAAACAATGCCAGCCAACTTCTTTGATGCCATGTGAAAAGGCATGTTCAAGAAAAGCCAGTGTGAGCGCCGTGGCAATGCCGCGTTGACGATAGTCACTGGTGGTCTCGATGCCGATCTCACAGCGGCCATCCGCGTTGTATTCGGAGAGACACCAGCCCGCAAGTTCATTTTCATGGATCGCGCACACGCCAAAACTTTTGGCGAGAAAATCATCCACACTGGGGCGCTCGGAGGTCATTTCTTCTTTGAGCGTTTCAAGATGTTTCAAGCCGGTATTTGCCAACAGGTCAGCATTCACCATTTGAAGTTGAAAGCCTTCGGGCATAAAATCCTGCCATTTGTGTTTCAATTCCTTGCAGGCGTAGTATTCGCGGTTTGCATGGATGATCTCTTTATCTCCAAGCAGAGCTTCCATCTTTTCTTCCCAAGCTGCTGAATCATAGTACACCGCAAAGCCTTCCAGCCCGGCCGCTACGGCGCGTGGATAAATGACATTCGCAAACATTTGTTTAATCCCAAGATTGAAGCTGTCTATTTCAGAATCGCCAGCCAGAATATATCTGTGACCTGCCTGTACGAAAAGAGCTTTGGGGTGTTCATGATTGTCCACGAAAATTTGCGCAGGCGTTTGCTTCTCAAGGATTGAGCGCCCGATGAGATGTATATCCATGCCAAGCAAAAGCGGTCGGATGAGTTCGTACGAGTTGGGGTGTAGTGCGGTCATTATTGTTTCTCCAATTTTTGCATTTAATCGTGATCGGGTAATTCTTTTAGAGAATGTCAGTTAGAACCAATTCTAAAGCCCGTCATGCCCGTCGGTTGGTTTTTGAATTTGATGTGTTCATAGCCTGCATTATATCTGTTTGCCGGGTGCTATAATCTTTTTATGCAAACCACACTTGACCCCGAAAAACAAAAACTTGCAAAACAATATTCCCGCATCAAACGCCGCCTCTGGCTGGTGGATAATCTTTTCAGTGCGGCCTATATTCTCGCCTGGTTATTCTTCGGCTGGAGCATTGCACTTCGTGAATGGCTGACGACGATCACCACAAATGAATGGCTGCTCGTTGCATTTTATATTGCCATCTTTGGCGGCATATCTGCCATTATCAATCTGCCCCTCGGGTATTACAGCGGATTTATTCTCCCGCATCGATTTGATCAATCCAACCAGACGCTCAAAGACTGGATCATTGACCAGCTCAAAGGACTGGCGATCGGTGCGCCCCTCGGCCTGATTCTGCTCGAACTTTTTTATCTTGCCTTGAGGGCCACGGGCGGTCTGTGGTGGTTGTGGGTGGCAGGCGGCATGTTGGTTTTTAGTGTTTTGATCTCCAACCTCGCGCCAATTCTCATCATGCCCTTGTTTAATAAATATGTTCCGCTTGGCGATGAACATAAGGAACTCGCTGACCGCCTGATGAAACTCGCCGAACGTGCCAATACAAAAGTCCGCGGTGTCTTTAAATTTGACATGTCCAAACGCACCAAATCCGCCAACGCCGCGTTGACCGGCATCGGCAACACGCGCCGCATTATTTTGGGCGATACCCTTATCAATGAGTTTTCACTGGATGAGATCGAGACTGTCCTCGCTCACGAGCTGGGACATCAAGTCCACAAGGATATTCCACTCTTTATTGCGTTTGGCACTTTCACAACGACAATTGGTTTTTATCTCGCATCTCTCGGGATGAATTGGGTTGTTGGTTATTTCGGATTTTCCTCGGTCAGTGACCCCGCTGCCTTTCCCGCGCTCATGTTGATTCTCAGCATTTACGGTTTACTGACCTCTCCGCTCGATAATGCCATCTCCCGCTGGCGCGAAAACATGGCCGATGATTACGCGTTATCTTCCACTCAAAAAGGTGAAGCCTTCGCATCTGCATTCACCAGATTAGCGAATCAAAACCTCGGCGAAATTGACCCCGAAAAATGGGTGGTCTTCATGTTCTACTCGCATCCTCCACTAGGCGAACGCATCGAAAAAGCAAAAGATTTTGCAACTTCATAATCAAAAAAAAAAGGACTTGCCATCATGCAAGTCCTTTTTCTCTCATTATCACGCATTACTTATTACTTCTTACTTCTCACTCGTTCTTTACTTCACCAGATCACTCATTAACTCCATCGGCACAATTCCAGCACCGACAATGCCCGGGCCGGTGTGTACGCCCAAAACAGGGGAGATGCGCACCACTTCCAGCTTGGCTACATTTAATTTTTCCTTAAATTCCGCCGCAAGCAGATCTGCTTTTTCGGCGAAGCGACCGTGTAACATGGTGACCCACACTGGGGTAGTGCCATATTTCTCACGCACACTATCTGTCAGCATATTCATTGACTTGCTTAATGTGCGTCCGTTGCCAACCGTGCTATATTTGCCGTCTGTATCCACGCGGATGACAGGTTTGAGATTAAGCAATGCGCCCGCCATCGCTTTTACACGTCCAATACGGCCGCCGCGCGCAAGATATTCCAATGTGTCGAGAGTGTAAATTACTTCGGTATTCTCGCGGATTTTCTTCAAGCGTTCCTCGATCGCGCTCATCGTCCAGCCGGCTTTGATGGCTAACGCTGCGGCCATTACTTGAAAACGCTCTCCGCCTGAGAGGGTGAGCGTATCCCAATAACTTACCTTTGCTTCAGATTCAACCTGTCCGCCGCCATCATGTGCCGAATTGAGTGTGCCGCTTAATCCCGATGAAATGTGCATGGAAAATATTTCCTTGTCTTTCTCGGCGATCTTTCGATACAACTCTGCAAAGATGCCGGCCGATGGCTGTGCCGTGGTCGGGATGGCGGGCCGCATGGCCTCAAGCCGGTTGTAGAAATCGTCCGCTGAAATCTCGGTGGCGTTGATCTCACCTTCAGGGAAGTTGATGAACAGCGGCGCCGCGATCACGCCCAATTGTTCGAGTTCTTCGGCAGATAAGTCTGCTGCGCAATCAGTTACTATTTTCATGTTTATCTCCTGTTTTATTTAATATTTCGTCGGTCATATTAAGACCGCGTATTAGATTAATTACTTAACTCAAGTTGTTACCTTATTGCCCTGCGGACTGTAATAAAGGCTTCATGATGGAACTTGAGTTACTTATTACTTTTCACTTATTACTCATCACTCTTCACTTCCTTCTTTCCAAAAACCACTTCACTGTGTCTTTGATGCTTTCATATAATGAGCGTGGCGAATAACCTAATTCATGTGTCGCTTTTGCGTGGCTGATATTGGAGTTGCTTTGCAGTACTTCCAGTGAATAAGGCGTAAAGCGCGGAGTTGTATTTGAAAGCTGGTAATACATCGGTGTAAATAGAAAAGCGAATTTTGCCAGATCAAAAGGAATTTTCATTTGGAAAAAATTCCTCCCTGTAATTTCGCGCACGGTCTCAAGCATATAGCGCACCGTGATCTTTTGCCCCGATAAAATATAACTTTCACCGCGTTTGCCGTTTTCGGCGGCAGCGATCAATCCGTCGGCCACATCGCGTACATCTACGAAATCGTATGCGCCGTCCACGTATAGCGTTGGTCTGGCTGTTGCTGCATCATGGATCACTGCGCCCATCATCGATCCGCGAAAATCATAAGGGCCGATCACGCCGGTAGGGCAGGCCACAACAGCTTCCAGTCCCGAATGAGCCGCATGTAATACATCCAATGTTGCCTCGGCTTTTGAACGGTCATATGCGCCGTAGGGATTCTGTATGTCGTATGGCACAGTTTCGTTGATCACTCCATTTTCCACGCGCTGGATCGCATGGATGGAAGATGTGTAAACCAACTTCCTGATGCCGCTTTTGAGCGCCGCCTGTAGAATATTTTTTGTACCCTCCACGTTGACTTTTCTTACGAACGGATTCGCGCCGGGCATGATCGAGATGACGCCCGCCAGATGGAAGATGCCGCGCACGCCGCGCATCGACTCAAATACTGCATCCAGATTTAGGATATCACCCTCGAACGCTTCGATATTTAATCCCGAAATTGATTCGCGGCTTTCGCCAGGCAGAATCAACGCCCGAACTTTTTCACCGCGCTCCAAAAGTTTTCGCACAAGAACATTTCCTACATGACCGGTTGCGCCAGTTACAAGCCACATTTCTTACGCCTCGTTCTTACGAAGTAGTGTATCCATCATCATGGTCGTGATCTCTCTGGCCGTCTTTTCCCATTTTGCACCTTTCGGGTCCAGCAGACTTTGAAGCAGAAGCCCCATTGCCATGGAAACGATCATGCGCGCGGTTAACTCCGGGTCTACATCGACGAAGGAGCCTTCGTCCACGCCTTTTTTGATGAGGGCAGTGAAATGTTTGTGATAACGGCGATAAGGCTTAATGCTTGCCTGCCAGATTTTTTCGTCGCGGCTGGCTTGCAGCCAGAATTCGAGGAACATGGGCAGGCCTTCTCCGGCGGTTGCGAAAATATAGGGGAAGGCTTCGGTCATTTGCAGGAATGTTTCAGGGACAGTTTTATCTTTCGCGGCTTCAATGGCGGTATCGATCGTTTCCAACCATCCATCGAGCAGGGCAAGGAAGAGTGCCTGTTTGCTTTCGAAGTGATGATAGAAAGCACCCTTGCTGATCTCTGCGTCTTTGCAAATATCATCAACGCTGGCGGTATTGAATCCGCGGGTGGAAAATAGTTTGATGGCTGATGAGATGATCTTTGCCCGTGTTTCTTCACTGCGTTGCTGCATTTTGCCTCTTGAGAATAAAAACCGACTAGTCGGTATGTTTTTACTCCCGATGGATTGCACTGTCAAGATGATGAAAATCATTAGTTGTTAAATCAAAACGGGATGGCGTGATTGCCATCCCGTGAAGAACTTTGGACTTTATCAGCTTGCTGATGAAGTTTTAGGCAGCAAGCTGCCTGACTCCAAAAGACTTACGCAGGCTTGTAGGCTGTGATCTTTGCGCTGTATACCGCTTTGTACACGGCATCGCGCGGATATTCGGTCACATCGAGTTTCATTTCGTCGAGAGCGCTGTCTACGGTTTGCTTATCGAAGAAGACGGGGTTGATTGAGATGTTCGTAAAGCCAACAGATTCCATCATGGCGATGTAGTCCTTCGCTTCAACTGCACCTGCCACACAGCCAGCCCAGGCACTCAGGCTTTGCCGAATCACTTCAGGGAGCTCGCCGTCGGTGACAATATCTGATACGGCGAGTTTGCCGCCCGGAGCAAGCACGCGGAAGGCTTCGCTAAAAACTTTTTCCTTGTCAGGTGAAAGGTTGATGACACAATTGGAGATGATGACATCCACGGTGTTGTTTTCGACCGGCAGACTCTCAAGGTAGCCGTGACGGAACTCCACGTTATTCAAGTTAACTTTCTTAACATTGGCTTGTGCGCGTTCGATCATTTCGGGCGTCATATCCACGCCGATGACTTTGCCCGTTTCGCCAACTTTTTGCGCAGCGAGGATACAGTCGAGTCCGGCGCCGGAGCCGAGATCAAGCACGGTCTGGCCGGGTTTGAGTGAGGCAAGTGTGATCGGGTCACCGCAGCCGTAGCTGGTATTGGATACGTCAGTGGGGACGGTGGTGAGAAGCTGCACGGGGTAGAGAATGTTATTCGGACTGCAGCAGTCTGAAGGTCCGCAGCAGGATGCGTTGCTTTTAATCCGCTCTGCGTAGTGTTCGCGGACTGTCTCGTGAATGGGGGTGGGGGATTGTGTCATTTTGTTCTCCTTAATATAGATAGTTGTCTATGGATGCGATTAAAAAATTTTGCAATTAATTTCTCTCTGCCCGTCAGATCGACGAACAGAGATTCGTTCTATCTAGCAGCAACCGCAGCCACAGGTGGCGCAGTCACAATTTTGGTCTTCACAGCATTCCTGGTTTACAACAGGTAATTCGTTCATGAGAGTTCTCCTTTCATATAGAAGCTTGTCTATGATACTTGCCAAAAAAAACGGGATCATGTCTCGGCCGAAGACAAATCCCGATCAGGCCTTGATGGTTTTCAACAGGTTTTCGGTTGCAACAGATTCAGGCGCGAACTTCACCATAAGTTGTCCGCAGCAATAGGCAACGCGTTCCTGATTGAGGGTGTAGAAAGTCTGCTTGCCTTCTTCGCGCACAGTGACCAACTCTGCCTCTCGTAAAATTGCAAGGTGATGTGAAACTGTGGGTTGAGAGACATCCAGTTTTTCAACAATTTCGTTGACTGAAATTGATTCACAACAACAGATGTTCATGATCTTCTGACGGGTTTCATCAGAGATGGCTTTGGCAAAGAGGACAGGGTTGAATTTCATATTGATAACCTTCTATCTGTTATTATATAGATGTTCGTCTATTTGTCAAGGAGAAAATTATCCCTTCTGAATTTTGAAAGCTCAGAAGGGATAACTATTGAATTACTGTGAGTCGTCTACTACATATTCATCGTCGATGACGTCGTCACCATCGAGGTCAACGCCAAAGTACATGCCTTCGGGGTTGGCATCTGTCCACTCGGCGTAGTTGACGTAAACGACTGCGCCTTCCTTGAGCAGAATTTCCTCGGCGGCGAATTCCTCTTCGAGTTCATCGGTGATGCGGGTCAGATAGAAATCGAAGGAGCCTTCGTTGTTCAATTTTTCGGCGTTGATCTGCAGATCGCCGGCTTTGGTATCCAGGTAGACGGTGATGATTCCGCCGCCTTGAATGTCAGCGCCTTGAACTTCGAAATAATAATCTGCTTCGGCTTCGGGATTTTCCACACCGATCACGATGAAGGGGGATTCGTCCGCTTCGGTTTCGTAGGCGATGGTCTGTTCGCCGGGATAGAAATACGCGGTGTCAATCTGACCGGGTTCAAGGTAAATACCTTCAACGCCGATGCTGAATCCCTGGCCGATCATAACGAGGTCGGTGAGAGATTCTTCGGTCAGGGCTGAGCCATCGATTGAGATGGTCACATCCAAACCGGCAGGAAGCGAATAGATTGGCTCGGGTGCATTTCCGCTGGCTCCCATGCGATAGGCGGTATAGGTGGCGCCGGGGATTTCGTTGACGATCTTGCCATCTACATATCCGAGGCGGTTGCCATTGTCATCGGTGATGAGGATGTGACCTTCACCATCAAGGAAGATTTGATTAAGTTGTTGATCCAGTTTGGCGAGGCGGCTGCCGGTGCCTGAAACTCCACTGCCATCGCAGAAGGGACATTCTTGCGTATCCACACGCGCAGAAGTGGGGGTGAGGTCGAGGGTTTGGGTGTCGGCGTTGCCAGTGTAAAGCTCAGACTCAACCTGTGGGTTGATCGAGGCTTCGTATAGCCAGGTATTATCACGCGAGTCTACGAACAGTTCGCGGGTCTGGCCGGGATAGTTGTTATCGTAGACGAGGATGGCGTATAAACCGTCACCTTTGTCTTCGACGCCGAAGGGGGTGATGGCATGTCCGCCGGAACCGTCTTCCTTGTAGATGCCGATGCTGTAGGTTTCGCCATTGGCATCCATTTGCTGGACGATTTCCATAATTTCCATCGGTGTACCTTTGATGACGCTGGTATATGTAGGGGCAACGGCTTGTGTTGTAAACCAATAAGCGATCTCACGCTGAAGGGCTTCATCGTTGATATCCAACTCGCTGGCAGTAGAACCGCCAAAGTCTGACGGGGAGATCTGGCCGGTATACATCATCAAGCTGAGCACGGCCATGCCTTCGCAATGTCCACCGGACATTGCGCCGTTGACCTGCTCCATCCATTGTTCGGCGGGCGGGGTGAGCGTACATTCGTCACCATCGAGGCGTGAACAGACCTGGTCACCGAACATGCGGCGCAGTTCGGCTGCGGTCAGGTTGGTAGCAGGGATGTCATCGCCATAGTTTTCGAAGCTGAATCCGTTTTGTTCAGGCAGAAAGCCGAGGTCATAGACAACTTCACCGGGGTTGCTGGCAGGAAGGGCGGCTTCGCCGTCTCCGCTGGGTTCTTCAGTGGCAAATTCTTCTGCGGAAGGTTCTTCTGTATAGAATTCGCCATCTTCGGCGTATTCTTCATCTGAACCACAGGCGGCTAAAAATAAACCAAGTACGATCACTAGCGATAAAATCATATAAAGCGGATGCTGTTTTTTCATTGGGTTCCTTTGGAGTGAGTGATAATAAGACTGGTTGATGTAATGGGGGGTGCCCATACCTGCTTATAAGCGTATATTTTATATGAATATTGTCGTATTTGCCTTGCATTTTGCTTCCAAATTCATAATACAAAAACGGCTTCAAGATTTACATAAAAATCTTGAAGCCGTTTTTATTGATTTCTTAATCGGGGATTTTGGTTTTTTTTAGCAGTATATGTTATGGAATGGTCAATGGGACAGTTTCATTCACGGTCACCTGGCTTGTTCCGTCAGCGTTATATACCGTTACAAGATGTGTGGCCTGGGTTTCGTTGATGGCTTCCCATGTTTCCCGTTTGCTTAGTCTGGGTGTGTTGTTGGTGATGACATAGGTGTCTATGCCCGATTTGGCCGCGCTTTCACGCCACTTTGAGCGGATTTCAAAATTGCCGGGAAATTCCGGTGAGGTGATGTTGGCGTATGCTTCGCTATAGATAAATTTGCGGGTGGCTGGATCGTAGATGTAATACAGGTAGGGGATATTGGCGCTGGCAGGCTGCAGTTTTACGATGCGGAAATCATCGTTGCCATCATAGTTCATGTCTGCAACGATCAGGCTGTTCGCGTCATTCAGCGGTGTTGATGTTTCAATTAAAACGGTGATGTCTTGCAACAAACCACCCTGACCGACATCCTCAACGCGTTGGGAGATGTTGATGCTGAAAATCTTTGTTTTGCCGGAGGAGTCTGTCGTCCCGCAGATGTTGAAATGAGTTGTCGCGGCGGATACGCCAGCGAGTTTGACGGTGCGGGTTAGATCTGCGCAGTTGCCGGCGCTGCCGGTGGAGGTTGTTGCTCCGGCGGAATTCAACGGAACTTTGACCGTGCTCCCGACTGCCAGTGTGGATGTTGGGTTAACCATTTTCAGGACGGTGGCATCGGCGTTGTATTTTAGCGCGATGGAATTCCAGGTATCTCCATTTTGCACGGTGTGAGTCCCGACACAGGGCGGGCCGTAAATTTTCCCAACACTTCCAATGTTTGGCACGGTGATGGTCGCATTTGGTGTGATCTGAGCGGGGTTGACGAGTTGTGGATTGGCTTGCAGTAATTTTGTGGGATCGGTTCCATAACAGCGGGCGATCTGCCATAACCATTCGCCTGTGACCACCTGATGCTTGATCGTTGAGCCGACTGTCAGATTCGCAGGGTTGGTGTTTGATGGGACGGCGGCACCTTTGGTGATCGCGGCGGTTGCCGGTTGTGACGGTGCAACACCGCCGCCTGATGCGGTGGCATTGGTTGAGACGGAGCCCGCATCCATGTCAGCTTGAGAGATGGTATAGGTAGCCGAGCAGGTGACAGTTACGTTTGATGCGAGCGTCAGCGTCGCTTCTCCACAGTTGATGGGGGCGCTGAGGCCGGTGTCGCTGATTGTGAATTGTGCGGGTCCGAGTGTGGCGGCTCCGCTGTTGGTGATGACGTAGGCATAGGTGATTGTCTGGCCGACATGGTCGTAGTTGAGCGGATTGGCTGTTTTGGTTAATTTTAAGATGACGGGGGGAACTGTTGCCACTGTGGTGGTGACTTGATTTGAGTTGATTCCATTTACGCTGGCGGTTGTGATGGTGACGACTGAGCCTTTATCCAGATCGGTCTGGGTGATGGTGTAGGCGGATGTGCAGGTGATGGTTTCGTTTACGTCGAGAGATGCGTCAAGATTGCCGACTGTGTTGATTTCGGGGCAGGCTGCGCCGGTGATGATGACAGGCCCGGCGGTTAATATGGTGCCGATGTTCTTGACGTTATAGTTGTATTTGATGGTCTGTCCCACGGTATTAAATGGGACTGAGGTATCTGCCTGTACGGTGAGTTCGATGGTGACTACAGCGGGCAGGGCCGGGGTGGCTTGTGCTGTATTTGCCTCGGCGGTATTGAATAGGGAGCAGGATGTTAGTGCGGATACGATAATTACGGCCAGGACGAGCGTGCGAAATATGTTCTTCATTTTTTATTTCCTTTCACTGCGGTGCAGATGGATACATATTTTGGTGGTGTGAGTATAGCATTAATGAAGTGGCTATGTATAATTTAAGGGAGCTAATTTGTGAAGGCGGCTTATCCGCGTGGAGGGTGAAGCCTGGTGGTACCCCCGTCTCTTTTACGAAACAACTTGCAGGTAAATCTATAACGCGGTCAACTCGCGGACATTCCCCACCACAGCGGACAAGTTCTTCATAACCTCTTCATTTCGAAAGCGGACAACGCGCAACCCCATCTCAATCAAAACCTGTTCGCGTTCAGCATCCTCTTTCTTTTGCTTGTTATGGATACCACCATCCACTTCAATGACCAACCCCGCTTTGTGACAGTAAAAGTCAACAATGAATCCAGCAATGACTTGTTGTCTCCGAAAATGGACTCCTAATTTGTTTCCCCGCAATTCCTGCCAGAGGACTTTCTCGGCGGGAGTCATGTCACGCCGTAGTTCGCGAGCATATTCAAGTTTTTCTTTTGTGACGTGTTGACCTGGGATGATGTTTTTGACTGGCATGGTTGAAATTTTACCCCAACCCCTCTCCCGTCTCCCCTAAAGGGGAGAAGCTAATACCACCTGAAACAAAAGTTGCTTTGCTATGGACAATCACCACAATCATCACGCAACTAGCCCCCATCCCATCATACATCCTGAGCGGAGCGACCCGATCTTTGGGGGAGCGAAGACGAAGGAGGGAAGGGCGGGGGGATAGGTCACATCCCTTCCTCATCTCCTCCCCTTTCTCTTTTTCCTCTATTTGCAATCTTATTACTAATCTATCAACAAAGCATCCAAAATATCTTCGATTGCCTGCGAATGATTCACCTGAATAAATAATCTTTTTCCATACTCCAATTTGTAATCGAGTTTACTTAGTGCCTGAGAGACCCCATCACCTTCCGCCGAGATTGAACTCATTTCAAACATAATCTTTGCACCTTCTGACCAATTTCTTTCCGCTTTTTCTACAAGCTGGCTCACAATATTTTTGTTTGAAATATGAAGGCTGATTATTGTTATTCCAGAATCCTTCAACAAGGTCGTGGCTTCGGGTAAAAACTTTTCTGAAAACTCCCCGTCGGAAATAGTTATTAATATCTTCTTGTGCTGAGAAAAATTTACATCCATTAATCGCAATGAAGCCTTTTTAATTGCGTTATGTATCGGAGTTGTGCCAAACATAAATTTGTCTGAATAAATTTCTTGTTCTAACGCATCTGGTAAGACATTAACTATATCTTTTATTGACCTTGTAACTTCTCGACTGGAAGCTAAGTCTAGCCATTCGTAAAATCTTGCTTTCGCACTTTTCCGAAATGCATCTTTAAAAAGATCATCTACAATAACTCTGATAAATCGTCTTAATTTCTCCCATACAATTTTTTGAATTACTCCTTCCGTCATCTTCTTAACAAGAGCGTTGTCTATTTTTCCACCAATTAATTTAGTTACAACATTAAGTCTTGTTCGGTTTGAGAGCCAAGTAAGTTGAATTTTGGGACGTACATCCTGCTCAAGATGGTCATATATAGTTCTGGCAAGGCTGAAAACTCTGTCTTCGTTGAAAGTGTCAAAAACTTTCTTGGGAGAGTGCCCAAGAGTTAATAATTCTAGAACTTGGTCACTCTGTTCTGAAACAAAGTCGTCCAAAGTTGTACGAATATATTTCTCGTACTCACCTACAGAACCATCGGCGATTCCTTTTGCTACAACATTAATATTTTCAAGATATGAAGAGCTTTCGTTAAACGAAGTAAGTCGTATTTGTTTTTCCTTCCTAATAAACCAATTGTTCAATTGCTCAGTTTGATTGTTCAGCCATTCGCTTTCGGAAAAAATTTTTCTAGTTAATAAATAGCTCAACAGTCTTCCCCGTAAACCATATCTTAGGTTTTTCAGTGCGGTTTGATAAAGGCTCTCTCTGATAAGCGATACTAAATCATCGTATAGGTTTTCTCGAAAATCCACTTTTTGCAAAAGCTGATTAGAATAGCCTGACCATTTTTCATTAATTACATTCTCAACTTCTTCAAGATCTGCTTTTGTTGGAATAATTTCTGTCAAAGCCAAAATGTCGCATACAACGGTTGCATCAATTAAGGTCTCTGCCTCCTCGTCGAGAGGTTGCTCCTTATTGCGTGATAAGTCAACAAATCGCCACTTTTTTTGAGGGCGTTTGAAACCCATGCCAATACAAAATAATTCAACTTCTTTAGTTTCTGGCTTTTCGGAATATATGGATTTGATTTTCCTTATTTGACGATTAAGTCCATCTTTTATTATCTCAATTTGCGGTAAGCGTTTGCCTTCTTTGTTCTTCCAATTTCGTCTCATAGAACTAGAGACGTCAATGATTATTCCGACCAATAGTGGCTTGTTTGCAGAAGACAAGTTTGGTTTCATAATCAATCTCTAAGTGGGCTAGTTATGATATCAATCAATTCTTCTAGCATCTCTTGTTGATTGACTTGTAAAAACAATCTGGCATTTTCTGGTATTTCCCATGATTTTTCAATAGCCATTTCTAATACGGCTTTGCCTATTCTGCCGCTTTTATCTAATTCTGAAGAACATTGAAATAGTGTTTTAGCTTCATTGTTCCATTTAGAGCCTTCTTTACTAAATAACGTTCGAGTTGGCATAATATCATTTTTGCCAATAAAGCCAATTACAAGGGTAACACCATCACTCTTAATTGCATTTGCAACTTCTAATAATTCTAAATAATCACCATCGGTAAATTTCCCGTTGGTAACAACGAGTAGTAAAGGTTGATATTTTTTATCTTTTGCTCATTTGCAAATCGTTCTGAGCCGTTTTCAAGGACTGAATAAGGGGCGCATCATTGAAGTCCATGTCAACATATTGTGAAATCATCCCAGTTCGATATGTTTTCCAGTATTTGTTTAATTCTGCGGCATTAGGAGTGCATGGCAACCCCTCATTTTCAGCCGTAAGTTTTAGTAGGTCTCTGACAGGTTCGGTTGGAATTTCCTCGTCAGGTGGAATGCCTAACAATCTGCTTGCTATCGAATCCAATCCTTTTAGTGCATTCCCAAACCCAAAGCCATAGAAAAACAGAGAGAATTTCGGGAGTATGTCTTTTGAGTGTGGATGTTCACAATATGAAATCGACTTATTAACCAATGTGTTTAATGCTTTGATAAGTCTCTGAAAAAAATCCTCATCTTTTTGGGAAAGTTGATATATTGAATCAAATGCGGTCTTTGACAAATCAAGAACGACACCAATTAAAAACGGCGTAACATTGTCTGTCCTTCTTGTAGTAGGCTTTTTTGAAGCGGCTTGTTGTTTGAATGAGTCGTCTTGTATTGATAATGAAATTTCAAGTTTTTCAATATAATTTCCTCCACTCGTTTGTATATTACGTGAATTTTCTCCCGTAGAAATTTGCGGTGAATCGCCGCTGATTTCAACTTTTGTCTCAGGTTTTGTTTCTTTGATGTCAGAGCGTTTTGTAGATTCCCATGCTACAGAAATAGCCCAAATAATAACTCCGAAAATTATCCACCAATACCAGTCTATCATTTTTTAATACTCCCCCAAGTCGAAGTTTTTCTGCCATATCTACAGGTAAGAATTCATCTCGAATAAATGATAATGCTCCATATAAGGCTGAAAGAGCACCAATAGATTTTGTGTTAAAATATGATTGAGATAAATTTCCTGAAATTCTTCATGTCAGTTGTCTCCATGCCCATTTTATCTAACTAGTTCTTCATAAAATCTGTGTCATTTTATCCTAGTCTACGGTCAAGGTTTTACTCAAATTCCTCGGAAAATCAGGATCAAACCCGCGCAACACACTCATGTGATACGAAAGCAACTGCAACGGCAGCTTATTTTTTGCCTGATTGATTCAAAATTGTGATAATCGCTTCTCGAATTTCGTTCAACTTTTCTGGTTTTAGAGTCCCCTCAACAGAAATGATTAATCCCTCATTTGCTGTAAATAACTTTGACGGACGCGCGTAACTTTGAAGCCTCAACATTCCCGACTCAAAATCAGTTTTATCAATCACAACCGCTTGTGCATCTCCGTAAGGATTGCTTGTGATCTGGCAGAGAATCCAGTCACTTTTATTGGCGCGTGCCAACACTACCGCTGGGCGGACTTTATTCTCGGAAAGGTCGGAAAATGGGAAGGGCAGAACTACGACGTCGCCCGATTTAGGTATGACCATGCTTCATCCTCCTCTGGTCTCATCCAGTCTTCCGCAAGCGCGGCTTCGCTTAATAATGCTGTCTCAGCAACAGGCAATGCAGGCTCATCAAGAACGATCACAAGAGCCCGGCGTGTGCCTTGCAGCGGAACAGGCTGGAGAATTTTTACATTCCCCCGTTCATCAATTATAGCTTCAACAGTAAACATGGCTTCTCCTTGCATAAGAACGGCTGAATCAATAAAGATATTTTTTCACCAACCAATTTACCAATTACCAAACCTAATCCACCGTCAGCGTCTTGGACAAATTCCTCGGAAAATCAGGATCAAACCCGCGCAACACACTCATGTGATACGAAAGCAACTGCAACGGCAACACTCCCAGCAACGCGCTTATCTGCGCATCTGATTTTGGAATAACCACCAAATCATCGCCGTTGGCGCGCAGGCGGGCGTCCTCTTCGGCGATGGTGATCGTGCGCGCGCCGCGGACTTTCACTTCATTGATCCCGCTGATGATGAGCGGCACATCGTTAGGTCCCGCCACAAAGACAATCGGGAATCCCTTGCTCACCGCGGAGAGCGGTCCATGTTTGAACTCGGTCGAGAGCATGCCTTCGCAATGGGCATACGTGATTTCTTTTAATTTCAACGCGCCTTCCAAAGCGATCGGATAGGTCGCGCCGTAGCCGAGACAGTACATGTCGTTCCACTCGTTGATGTCTTTGGCAATCGCTTCGATCTGCGGACCAACCATCTCAATCGTCTGCTCCATCAAATCAGGGATACTATCAATCGCTCGTCCTGAGCGGAGGGTGGGAAGACCCCCGGGGAGGCGCGGGGGGACGGGGGGAACGCAGTCGAAGGACCAGCGAGCCGATACGCCAGATACAAAAACGTCACGACCTGGTTGGTAAATGTCTTCGTGGCGGGCACGCTGATTTCGTATCCGCAGCACAAGGGTAGGCAGAACGAAGTCGCCTTCGTCAACGTCGAGCCCACCACGTTCGCCAATCCAAAACAAGCCATGCCGCGCTTCTCGGCGGCTTCCAACGCGTTGAGCACATCCTTGGTCTCGCCCGATTGGCTGACAAAAATCCCCACATCTTCATATCCCACCGCGGGCGCGTATTGCGCGATGAACTGCGGCGCAAGCACAGGGATGGCGGTCAGTCCCGCTAGCTGCGCGATGTACACCGAGCCCACCGCCGCCGCGTGATAACTCGTGCCGCATCCGATCAAATACAGATGACGCGCGTTCTTCATCTTTTCGACCAACGGCTGCACATCGGGGCTGCCATCCAATAAGTGGATTAACTCACGGGCGACTTGTGCCTGCTCGTGGATTTCTTTCAACATAAAATGCGGATACCCGCCCTTCTGCACCGCATCCATCGACTCCGTAACTGTTTCTGACATTCGTTGAATTATTTTTCCATCTTTGACAGAGCGCACTTCCACACGGTCTGCCCACAAGGTGACGATCTCCCCATCCTGCGGGCGGATCACTTCGCGGGTGAGCGGCAAGATCGAAGGCAGGTCAGACGAAAGACAAGTAAAGCCATCACCGATTCCGATCACCATGCCCGAACCTTTTTTGAAAGCATATAACTTATCGTCATTCGCACGCCCGATGACAAAGGCATAATCACCTTCGAGGTCGCCATACGCGAGACGGATCGCATCAATGAATTCATATCCGCGGCTGATATATCTCTCCACCGCATGCACACAAGTCTCACCGTCATTCTGCGAGCGGACAGTCATGCCCTCCGCCATAAATTCCAAACGCAGCTCAACATTGTTGACAACGTTGCCATTATGCGCCCCAACCATGTCGCCATTCGAATCCAAATGCGGCTGTGAATTAACTTGCGAAGGCTCGCCAAACGTCGCCCAGCGCAACTGCGTAATCCCGCGCTGTCCGCGCATTTCGGCGATGTTATATTTCGCCGCCACCGAATCCACCTTGCCCACATCTTTGCGCAGATCAATCTTTCCATTGTTAATGGTTGCCGCGCCAACAGAGTCATAGCCACGATAGGTGAGTCTCTCTGCCGCGTTAATAAGAATGGGTCCCAATGCTTCTTCTTTATTTGTTACATATCCAAAAATTCCACACATGGTTTAAGTCTCCTAAATTGAAATCGTAAAAGGATTATAGCGATGTCAGATGGATGTGATAACTAACGTTTTGCATGTAACTGCTTGCGATTTGTCATGCATCCCACGGCGTGACTCCACGTCCGCGCCCGCTTCGCAACGACCCGTTAATTGATTCAGCCAAATTGGGCATGATCTCCGCTGTAGCCGCCAGCAAACCAAAACAGCCCGCGATCATCATGTCACCGAATGGCACAGCGAAGTAAGGGCGCAAATAACCATGGACCGTGGACGATGGACGATTGTTCGTGGTCTGCGGTCTATCGTCCGCCGTCTGAAACATACTTCGTCTTGGCCCTGTCACCACAATATCAAACTCATCCCTGCCAAACTCAAATGGATTTATCCCATAGACCAACGCGCCGTGACCCATATCATCGAATACATCTGCATGTTTCAACGAGCCATCTGCCAATCTTCGTATCAAAGACTCAAGTTTTGGCAGGTCAATTTCCCCGGTGTGATGTTCAAAGACTCCCTCTATCCCATCACCCAAACGAAACGCCAGCGTATGAAAATTCCCAACATTGACAATGATCTTGCGCTCACGCTTCATCACCGTCGGGTCAAAATTTGCACCCAACACCGCCGCGGGCGCCGTATCCATCACCAGTAATGGACAATCGAGATTATCTGCCGAGTCAGCGACAGCCTGCATACGCGTCATGATCTTTGGAATTTTATTTGAAGGGAAGATGAAAGAAGAAAGAGAATTGCGCCGGATTCTCTCATCCAAATAATCAAACCGAAATTGACGATCTGAAACTCCCGCCGGTGCATTGCCGTGGTCAAATACCGCCACAGCAACCGCCCCAAATCTTTCAATGAAACACCATAATCCGCAAATGTTTTGGAGATCAACTCAAAATCAAAATCTTTCAGCTCGATCTTGCTGACCGCTGATAGCTGAAGGCTCTCCTCCTCCGAAACAATCTTAATTCCCAACGCCTCCACCTTCTCCAACTCATCATTCAAAGTTGTCGCGGCAGATGGTGTCATATAAACCGGAATCCCTGCGCGCGCAGCTTCTTCGATGGCCCATGCCGAAGGGCCGCCGCCCATCTGATGTCCAGTGAGCAGGATCGGGCGGCGCGAAAGAAGCGTCTGCTTGAGACGGCGATGAACCATCATGGTCGGCGAAGGCAGAACGAGTTTGAATCCGTTCTCGATGTCGAGATTCGAATCGTAAAGAAAAATATCCTGTGTGCCCGTGCCGATGTCTACCGTTAATATTTTCATGATTTTGATTTATCCAGAGATGAACGGAGATGAACAAATTTTTTTTCTTTATCCCTGTTCATCTCCGTTCATCAAGGTGATTTAAATTTCGATCCCCAGCCATTGGCGGATGAAATAGCCGATCACGAACGAGAAAGCTGCCACACTCAAACTTAATCCAGCCATTTCGATAAACCGCTCGCGGAAGGATTCTCCCTTTGCAACGGAAATGTAGTAATTGAAAACAGCAATGATGATGACCGCAGTTGTAAGCGCTATGGCAAGATCAAGATAAAAATTTTCAAATAAAAGATAGGGTAGGATGAGCAAGGTCACGGTGGTGATGTAGGCAATGCCCGTATACACCGCAGCGCGGACAGGATGTTTGCTTGTCTTTTCAGAGCGGGTGGAAAGATACTCACTGGCCGCCATCGAAAGCGAAGCGGCAATGCCGGTGATGAGTCCTGAAAGGGCGATGAGTTTCACATCTTGCAGAGCAAGCGTCAGCCCGGCCAGAGCGCCTGTTAATTCCACGAGCGCATCGTTGAGACCGAGCACCACCGAACCGGCATATTGCAGTCTTTCTTCATCCAGCATTTCGATCAATTGATGTTCATGTTTGTCTTCTTCGTCCTGATATTGGGTGGCCTGTGGAATGACTTTGGAAACCGCTTCATAATTTTCCTGCGCTTTTTCCTCTCCCTGTTCCATGAGCTTCACGCCAAAGGTAAAGCCGAATAACATACTCACCAGATAATAGAACCAGACGAAAAACCAGCGCGGCTGAACTTCCTCTTTTGTATATTCCTTCCACCCGTTGTAGTGACGGAGTTCGTCTTCGGCGATCTGATCCAAAATTTTGGCATTCTCTTTAGATTTGATACGCTTTGCCAGACGCTTGTAAATATGATATTCGGTGATCTCTGTTTCTTGAAAGAGGATGATCTTTTTGCGAATGTCTTCGCTGATGGTTTGCATAATGTACTCCTTGTGTGAAATTTTCAATGACAATTGTAAGCGATTTTATTAATCAAAAAGATGCGCCGTTCAGCGCATCTTTTTGATCCGGGGGCATTATATTTTTTGCAGGACAAAGTACCAGTATCTTCTGTTATCAAGATGCGGCATTCCATCTGGCAGATCAGGGGTGAGACCCGCGAAGTGATAAAAGGATTTGCGAAGAATGGCAGGTACATATTTATCCACCAATTGCATGCGGCGTTCGCGATCCATTTCCATCGCCTTGAGAACATTTTCCGTGATCTCTTCTTCTTTGATGAGTTTTAATCCCATGTTTTTTAGCTGCGCGTGCCAGATCTCAACTTTTTCTTCATACCGCAGATCAGTATAAAGAAAATATCCATTGGGCTTGAGCACACGTTTGACATGCTCGAAAAACTTTGTGATATTTGGATAATAAAGTGACGCTTCTACATTCAAAACCACATCAAAGGAATTATCAGGGAAGGATAACGCTTCGGCATTACCGTGATGAAATTTGAGCCCATCCAAACTGTAATGTTCGCGGCAAAACTCAATGGCGCGGGTCGAAAAATCCACGCCCGTGTAGGACTTCGGCTTGAAGTAACGCATGATAAAATTCGCGCCGCCACCGCGCCCCGAACTGACTTCAAGCGCATCCATATTATTCCACTCGATGGATTTCGCCACATGATGATAAAGCTGCATCGGGTAACGATGGATTTCATCTTCAGCCGCGAGAGGCAGGAGGTTGTTTTCCTTGTGGTGGGCGGTGTAACCAAAATTCATAAAGATGGCATTCTTGTCCTTGTCGAATGTGGAAACCAATTCGTATTGCAGGCGTGTCAGCCAGCTTTTGATATTCGGGAAACGATGAAACAACAGCTTATTGAGCATATCTCTCCTCTGTATATTGACCTTGAAATTGATTGCTGATTATAACCCTGTACATTATGGGAAGTTATCTGCATTTCAAAAGCGATGATACTCTGTAAGTTTTTTTTGGGGATAAATAAAAAAACGCATCTTTCTGACGGGGAAGCGGGTCTGACCCAAATAGCAGACCCCAGTCTTTGACATTTTCCCCTCCCGCCTGTCTGCAAGCATAAATGGATAACGCGTTTGGTATGTGAAATACGCCTGTAAATTTTAGTGACATTTTTATATTTCCCATTTTTAATCACCATGATAAAATGCACTTAAATGGGGGAGCCAAAATTTCTCCCAAATCAAATATAGGAGAAAATAAATGAAACCAATTAAGTTTCCACCGTTTTTGTATTTATTTCTTGTTCTTGTTTTGACAGGCATCGCTTGCGGCGGTATGTCTGTTACCAGCACGCCCACCCCCGCTGCAACCGCAACAGATGCGCCTCCAGAAGCAACCGCCACCAAAACACCCAGACCCACATCCACACCAAGACCCTCTCCCACTCCAAATGCTGCGGCTACGCAAAAGGCGGAAGACTTTAATGTATTGCTTAGCGAGTATAAAGAAAAGGGATATGTTACGACCACAACAGGCGAATTCTTTGAGCCGGATCCATTTCAAGAGGATTGGGCGCAATTGGGCTGGTATCAGTGGTGGCCTTTTGATTTCAAAGCCAAGGATTTTGTTTTTAGCGCCCATTTTGATTGGTCACTCGCGAGCGCTACCCCTGAAATATCTGGCTGTGGCGTGATTTTCGGCTTGCAGGAAAATGATGATCATTACGCGGTTTTCCTTGATACAAGCCGTATTTTGTTCTTGATGGGGCGCGGAACAAATGTGTACAATGTTGGAAAGACCAGAGGCCCCGGTACAGTGAATTTCTCCAACCCGGCCGAAGCGGATTTTGTCCTTTCGGTAAAAGGACAAAGCGCTTATGTGTCTGTGGATGATGTGGTGACAGAATATACGCTCTCCGCCGACCAGACTTCCGCCGGAACCTTTGCGTTCTCCATTCTTTCTGGAACCAATAAGGATTATGGAACCCGATGCGGAATGACGGATATGATCTTTTGGGAACCGAAGTAACCTGCGAATAATAAAAAATGCCCGCGAGATTTCTCGCGGGCATTTTTTATATGTATGATTACGTCAGTGTCTCGTAATTCTCTGGCAGCCAGCAGCATAGAACTAATTCGCGCGCGGCCTTCACTTCATCCATTCTTCCGAAGGGTGTGATGTGCGGGGCGTCGTGAAGCAGCTCAGGCTGAGTCTTGGCTTCTTCCGCGATCTTGATCAGGGCATCAGCGAAGCGATCGAGTGTATCTTTGTTTTCGGTTTCGGTGGGTTCGATCATCAAGGCTTCGTGGACAATGAGCGGGAAGTAGTTTGTGGGTGGGTGGAAGTTGTAATCCATCAGGCGCTTGGCGATATCCAGCGCGCGGACATCGCTGCCTTCAAAACTTCCTTCGGCCACGAATTCATGCATACAGATGCGGTCATACGGAATCTTGTAGGTGCCGCGCAAACGGGCTTGTAGATAATTGGCGTTGAGTACCGCGTACTGCGAAATGGCTTTCAAGCCGTCAGGTCCGTGCATCGAAATGTACGTGTACGCGCGGACAAGTCCGCCGCCGAAGTGGCCGTGGAAGGCCTTCATGCGTCCAATGGAATGTTTGGGGGTGACGAAGCCATATAGCGGAGCCATATCACCATCGCCTTCTTCGACGATGCCAACTAATGGCGAAGGCAGGAAGTCCAACAGGCGTTCGCTGACGCCCACAGGACCGGAGCCGGGTCCGCCGCCGCCGTGCGGGACGGAGAATGTTTTGTGCAGGTTGATGTGCATTACATCAAAGCCGAGATCGCCGGGGCGGACGATGCCGAGCAGCGCGTTCAAGTTTGCGCCATCGCCATACATTAAGCCGCCGCAATCTTTGACCAGTTTTACAACCTGCTCAATGTTTTCATCGAACATGCCGAGCGTATTCGGGTTGGTGAGCATCATGCCTACGACGGTATCGTCACAGGCGGCGGCGAGGGCTTTGAGGTCCACATTGCCACGCTCATCGGACGGGATGGTGACGACGCTCATGCCCAACATGCCAGCCGAGGCGGGGTTTGTTCCGTGCGCTGCATCGGGGATTAACATCTTGGTGCGTTTGCTGTCGTTGCGCGATTTGTGATAAGCGGCCATCATCAACACGCCGGTAAATTCGCCGTGTGCGCCGGCGGCAGGTTGAAGGGTCATGCCTGCGAAGCCGCTGATCTCTTTCAGCCATTCCTGTAATTCATACATCAAAACCAGATTGCCTTGTACGGTTTCGATCGGTTGTAATGGGTGAGTGTAAAGGAAGCCGGGCAGGCGGCAGGTATCTTCGTTGATCTTGGGTTGATTTCATGGTGCATGAACCCAAAGGATAGAAGCCTCGTCTACGCTGTAGTTGAATTTGCTGAGCTTCATGTAATGACGCACAACGTCCACTTCGGCGAGCTCGGGCAGGGGCAACTCAGAGCGCAACAAATCTTTGGGAGGCAGAGCAACTTCCGGTACGTCTGATGCGGGCATGGTCACGCCGGTCCGCCCGGGGGAGGAAAGTTCAAAGATGGTGGGTTCCATGATCGTAGCCATTATTCCATCTCCTTTAAAACTTCCACGAGGGTGTCAATTTCCTGCTTGCTGTTCATTTCGGTGAAGGCCATCAAAATATGATTTTCGAGCGAGGGGTAATCTTTGCCGAGATCGTAGCCGCCGAAGATGCCGTGATCGAGTAAATATGCGTTGACTTCACTGGCGGGTTTGGGGCAGCACAAAACAAATTCATGGAAGAACGGATCGCTGAAACACAGACCGAAGCCATCGATCTTGCTCAGTTCGTTGGCGGCGTAATGTGCTTTTTGATAACAAAGATTTGCAACCTGCTGTAAACCGGTCTTGCCAAGCACCGACATATAAACAGCGGATGCGAGCGCGAGCAATCCTTGATTGGAACAAATGTTGGATGTGGCGCGTTCGCGTTTGATGTGTTGTTCGCGCGCGGTGAGAGTCAACACGTAGGAACGTTGTCCGCGGTTATCAACGGTTTCACCGATCAGGCGGCCAGCCATTTTATGAACGTATGATTTTTTTGTGGTGAAGAATCCGAGATAGGGTCCGCCGAACCAAAGCGGAATGCCGAAGGGCTGCGCTTCGCCGACGACAATATCCGCGCCCATATCGGCGGGAGTCTTGAGCATGAGCAGTGCGGTTGGATTCGCAACGATGCAAACCAGCGCGCCTTTTGCGTGCGCGTCTTCGATCAGTTTGGTGTAATCGTGGATGCGGCCAAAGAAATCGGGATATTGGACAACGACCAGCATGGTGTTTGTGTCGATGAGTGACATCAACGCTTCGGGTCCGACTTCGAGATCAGCTGATACTTCATCTCCGGCTTCTACCAGTCCCAGGCTTTGGGTGTAGGTGCGGATGACTTCACGATATTGCGGATGCACACTGGGCGACATGACGATCTTCTTGCGCTTGCCGCGGAATTGAGCATACGCGAGATTGACTGCTTCGGCTGTGGCGGTGGCGCCGTCATAGTGCGAGGCGTTTGAAACTTCCATGCCGGTCAGGTTGGTCATCAAGGATTGATATTCAAAGATGGCTTGCAGTGTGCCTTGTGATATCTCTGGCTGGTAGGGAGTGTAGGCGGTATAGAATTCACCGCGGCGCAGCATGTGATCGACGACAGATGGAACATAATGATGATATGCGCCCGCGCCGAGGAAGGAGATCATGTGTTCGCGCACGTTTTCGTTTGTGGATGCCATTTCACCTAGTAGTGATGCGGCTTCCATTTCAGTTAATGCGGGGGGCAGGTCTAGCTCGGGGAAGCGATGTTTTTTCGGGATGGCGTCGAAGAGATCATCGAGTGATTTAACGCCGACCGTTTTGAGCATCGCATCCCGTTCGTTGGGGGAGATCGGGATATAGGTCATGTGGGCTCCGGGTTATTAATGAGCGCGCCCTGCACAATCGGCTTCGTAGGCGGTGGAGTCCATTGTGTTGTCACCGGCTGTGCCGCCTTCGATTTTGATCATCCAGCCTTCGCCGAATGGGTCAGAGTTAAGAGTTTCGGGTTTGTCTGAAAGTCCCTTGTTCACAGCGCTGACTTTTCCGGCGACGGGCGCGTAAATTTCAGCGGAGGCTTTCACTGATTCAACAGATGCAATGGCTTTGCCAACTGTCACTTCTTCGCCTTCTTCGACGAGCAATT